>CAZKWN010000029.1:0-2209 GCA_964556605.1 uncultured Candidatus Saccharibacteria bacterium | reverse complement strand
TTAACAACAAAAGACGCATCCGGGATGCTCGACACTTCGTCGGATTTTCATTTGGGTGCGGAAAAGGTTTATAGATTTGTCGGCGATCCGTATGTGGATGGAGACAATATTGCCGAACATACCGCGAGAGCAGTTCGTCTGGCCATATACGCTATGCCTTTTATTCTGGAAGAGTTTGCCGGTCATCCCGATATTGAGCATCTCGCCTCAGACATATATGCGACGATATTAACCCACGACGACGAAGAAATAGCTCAGGGGTTTGATATTATTTCCGTAAATAAAAATCATAATTCCAGAGACCAGGAAGAAATAGATTCTGTAAACGAGAAAATGAAAAATCTCCCCGTCTCATCCCGCGAGTATGTGATTAAACTTTTCTCCTCTTTCAGGCGAAAAGATACTCTTGCGGCAAAAATTGCAAAAGCTTTTGATAATATTACGGGCAACCAGCTTGTGCTGGAGCAAAAACTGGGGTTAGTTACTCCCGATTCCGTAAAATTCGCATTTTTTTTCGTTGAAAAAGTAAAAGGCATGTCTAAAACTACTGACTTGCTGGTTGAAACGCAAATAAAAAAAATTCTGGACTACCGTGAATTCGCAAAGAAAGATGATGCCGAGCTAGAAATTCTCACGGACAAAGCTCTGGCGCAGGAAGGGTGCAATTTATCCAGAAGCGATTTAAAAAATTTAATAAAAAAACTTTTAGATGTTGATATTTTGTCGCATGAACTAGATAAAAGTAAAGTCACTATAAATATTTGGCAGTATCAATAATCATTTTATGCGAAAGATTACTGATATTTATAAAGAATATAAAATCATACCCAATTTAGAGGAGCACATGCTTCGCGTGGCCTCTGTTGCATCTTTAATTTGCGATAATTTCAATGAGCAGGTATTAAAAAATGAAATTATTTCAGCGTGCTTACTTCATGACATGGGGAATATTATCAAATTTAATTTTGAATATTTTCCAGAATTTCTAGAGCCGAACGGTCTGGAATATTGGCAGCAAGTTAAAAAAGAATATATAGATAAATACGGTTCAGATGAGCATATTGCCACGGAGATGATCGCGAGGGAAATTGGTATATCGAAGCAAACTTTTATTTGCTTAAGAAATATAGGGTTTTCTAACGCTACCAAAAACGAGTCCGGGGATTTATTTGATAGTAAAATATGCAATTATTCCGACATGAGAGTGGGTCCATATGGTGTTCTTCCGATGGAAGAAAGAATTTTAGAAGGACGTAAAAGGTATTTAGGAAGAAAACACAGTATTGCTTCAGATAATTTTGAGGCCTTGTCTCAATCCTTGAGAAATATTGAAAAACAAATATTTGCAAAATCTAATATAAAACCCGAGGATATAAATGATAATTCCATAAAATCAGAGATAGAAAAATTAAAAGATTTTCAGGTTTAAAATTTTATGCAAGAAGTTGAAACAAAAATTTTAGATGTAGATGCCGGAGAAATAAGACAGAAGTTAAATTCTTTGGGAGCAAAAGAAATTTTAAATACTCGGCTAGTTGTCGATTGGTATGGGCCGAAAGGTATAACTCATGATGGGGATGACCCATGGTTTTTGCGGATTAGGACTGACGGAGAAGGGAATAGCGAGGCGACTTGGAAAGGAAATCGTAATTTTAACGGCGCTTCGAGTTCACACAAGGAAATAAATTTAAAAATTACAGATAAAAATGCTCTTGGAAATATGTTTTTGGAGTTTGGAATGGAACTTTATGCTCATCAGGAGAAAGACAGAGTATCTTTTTTATATAAAGATTGGCGTTTCGATTTAGACCAGTATCCTGGGATGCCGGCCTATCTGGAAATTGAAGGGAAGAGTGAAGAAAGTATCCAAGAAGCAATAAAATTACTGGGACTCGAAAATAAAATTGCGACACCTAAAGGCGAAATGGCTGTAATAAAAAATAATTACAATCTAAATTGGTTTGATATGCGTTTCTAATTTCCAAAATGAATTCCTGATAAAAATTTTATTTGAAATACTTCATGAATTGTGTTGTTTTGAAAAAGCTGTTGCGGGAATTTTTAAATAGAGTATTCTTTAGGTAGGGTTATTTCTGATTATTACCTAGAACACTAATTTTCGGGAGTCTCGATCGGCTTCGACCTTGGTCGGAGGCGTCTGACACCCACCTAGCTATGAGCTATGGTAATACATCCGAGATAGTCCTAA
>CAZKWN010000028.1:0-7376 GCA_964556605.1 uncultured Candidatus Saccharibacteria bacterium | reverse complement strand
AGAAAAAGCATACAAAGCTATAGAAAAAATTTCTTTTGAGGGTATGCAATATAGAAAAGATATAGGCAAAAAAAGTTTATCCGTCTCTGGCTGACACTTTCATTAAAATAATAAAAGTGATAATATAAAAATATGAAAAACAACCCAAAAGTAGGCATTATTATGGGCTCGGATTCCGATATTGAAGTGTTTATTGATACAGCAAAAATACTGGAAGAGTTTGGCGTACCTTTTGACATGACTGTGGCTTCAGCTCACAGAAGCCCGGACTATGTGCATGAGCTTGCTAAAGGCGCGGACAAGCACAACATTAGGGTTTTCATCGCCGGAGCGGGCGGTTCTGCCCATTTGGCAGGCGTTATGGCATCACTTACCACGCTGCCGGTCATCGGAGTGCCCACAAAAGCAAAAACACTAAACGGCCTTGACTCTCTACTCTCAACCGCACAAATGCCTCCCGGAGTACCTGTGGCAACTGTCGGTATTAACGCCGGGAAAAATGCCGGCTTGCTGGCAATTCAAATACTCGCCGTTTGTGATAAAAATTTAGAGGAAAAACTCATTACTTACAAAAAGAAGCTGGCCAGAGACACGGAAGCAAAGGGTGAAAGACTTCTGAAAGTTGGATATAAAAAATATTTGGAGAAATAAATTATGTCAGAATTAATTGAGGCAGTAATAAAAACAAGAGAATTGGCGGCTGATATTTTTGCCAAATCTTTAATTAATGTTGATGGAATTTCAGAAAAAGGAATTACTGAGAAAATATTATTTGAAATAAAAAATCATACAGAGGTATTTAAAGAAGGATGGTACAGTCCACCACCCGGCGGCGTTAGTGTGCTTTTAGATCAAAAACCTTTTAAACGTCTAGATTTTGAAACAATACGCCTTCAATCCAACTGGCCCAATGAAACACATTTTTCCAAAAAAGAAAGCGTCGGAATATTATATTCTTCTCTTGTAGATAAAAATACCGGAATGATAGGAGATATTGCTTTTACTATTTACAATGGACATGATAAAGAAATAAAAGAACATGTAAAAATTTGTTTCGAAATTATATTAAAAATTGCACAAAAAGCGAAAGTCGGAATGAAATTCTCTGACCTTTACGATTTTGGAATGGAACTAATTGAGGAAAATAATAAAAGAAAAGGAGGAATAAAAGGCACAAGTGCACTTGGTATCAATTCAGTTTTTGGTCATACAATACCTGGATCAAACACTGGGGGGCTAAATACAATAGGGGATTTTGAAGGAATTAAGCAAACCATTGCAAAAAATCGCATTTACATAGACTCCTCTGAAGATTTTAAAATTCCAGATACATGTGCCTTTTCAGTAGAAACAAAAATAGGTGATTTTAAAAAGCCTGAATTACCAACTGTGTTTTTTCATTTTATTGTATGTTTTGATAACGGGAAGAAAACAATTTTAGAAAATTTTGATGAAATTTTTAAGGTAGTTGGGATGGATTATATGAAAAGCAATTATTAAATGATTGTGATAATATAAATATTACCTGTCCCGTTAAAAATTCAGTAAACGGGACATAAATATAAAGGATTATTAATTAAAATTTTTAATGGGATGACCGACCTTTACGCAAAATCTGGAGTAAATATAAAAAAAGGAAGCGAAGTCGTGAGCCGAATAAAAGGTCATGTCGCATCCACACATACCAAAGCCGTCCTAAAAAACATCGGCAGTTTCGGCGGTCTTTTTGAGCTTACTGACATTGTAAAAAAATACAAAAATCCTGTTTTAGTCCAAAGTATAGACGGAGTAGGCACCAAGCTCTCTGTGGCTAAGATGATGAATAAATACGACACTGTCGGTGAAGATATTGTAAATCATTCATGCAACGACATTCTCGCCATGGGCGCCAGACCTCTGACATTTCTGGATTATGTCGCCAATGAAAAGCTTGATCCTAAAGTTATGGAGCAAATGGTCAAAGGCATGGCTAAAGCTTGTAAAGAAAGTGGTGTGTCACTTATCGGTGGTGAAACCGCTGAAATGCCCGGCACATATAAAGAAGGCGAGCATGATATTGCCGGATGCATTACAGGAATTGTGGAAAAAGATAAAATAATCACCGGAGAAAAAATAAAAAATGGAGATATTATTCTGGGGTTTCCTTCGAGCGGACTGCATACCAACGGATATTCTCTTGCTCGCACTCTTTTATTTAACAAAGCAAAACACACCGTCAAAACAAAAGGCTCCGCGTTTAATAAAACTATAGGCGAAACATTATTAAAAGTCCATTTGAATTATAGCAAGCCCGTTTTCTCGCTTTTAGATAATGGCATTGATATAAAAGGAATAGCGCATATCACCGGAGGCGGATTTATTGAAAATATCCCGCGCGTGCTCCCGGCTAATCTGGACGCAGAAATACAAAAGGGCACTTGGCCTATGCTGCCGATATTCCCTTATCTGCAGAAAATTGGTAAAGTGTCTGAAGGAGAAATGTATCGCGTGTTTAATATGAGCATCGGGCTGGTAATCGTCGTACCATCCGGCCAAAAAGAAAAAATTGAAAGGTTATTGAAAAATAATAAAATTTTTTGGATTGGTAAAATTATTAAAGGTAATGGAAAAGTAATTTTAAAATAAAATGGAAATAGAAAAAATTAAGGAGCATTTAGATGATGTATTGATTGAGACAAATTTTCCACAGTTGGGAGTTAAGAAAGTCGGCAAAGTGCGGGATGTTTACATCGCGCCGGACCATATCACGCTTATTTCCACAGACCGGCATTCATCTTTTGACAGGAATATCGCCTACATACCTTTTAAGGGCGAAGTTTTAAACCAAATCAGCATATTTTGGTTTGATAAAACCAAGGATATTATACAAAATCATGTCTTAAGCACGCCTGACCCGAACGTCGTCGTGGCGAAAAAATGCAAGCCTCTTCCGATAGAGTGCGTCATGCGCGGATATATCACGGGAGTAACTTCCACCTCGCTTTGGACTCATTACAAAGACGGACAGCGCGACTTTGGAGATTTTGTTTTGCCGGAAGGATTAAAAAAGAATCAAAAATTAGCAGAACCAGTTTTCACTCCGACCACAAAATCAGACGAGCACGACAGGCCGGTGACACTGAAAGAAATCGTATCCGAAGGCATTCTCACGGAAGAAATGACAAACGAAGTGGCGCGCGTGGCAAAAGCTTTATTCAAGCGAGGACAGGAAATTGCGTTAGAAAGAGGATTAATACTGGTAGACACAAAATACGAACTCGGATTGGATGAAAACGGAAAATTAACTTTGATTGACGAAATTCACACTCCTGATTCATCCAGATATTGGAAAGCCGGCACTTATCAATCAAAAATAGACCAAGGCCTTGAGCCGGAATATTTTGACAAAGAGTTTTTGCGATTGTGGTTCAGGGAGAATTGCGACCCGTATAAAGACGCGGTATTACCGAAAGCTCCCGCCGACTTGGTTGCCGAACTTTCCCGCCGATATATTGAAATTTACGAAACCATTACCGGCAAGCCGTTTGAGCATGATTTCTCACAATCAACCTTAGAAAGAATTACAAAAAATTTAACGAAAATATAATATGTCGTTAAATTCAATTTCGCCTATAGATGGACGCTACAAAAAATATACAGAAGCTCTTTCTCCATATTTTAACGAAGCTGCCTCAATGAAATATAAAATTCTGATGGAATGTGAATATTTAATTGCATTATCTGAAACATCCGGCGTTGGAATGCGAAAACTGAGCGAAAAAGAAAAAATCTTAATAAGAAATTTATATGGAAATTTTTCGGAAAAAGATGCAGATATAATAAGTCAAATTGAATTAAAAGGTTATAAAAATATCAAAGCTACCAATCATGACTTTAAAGCAATTGAATATTTTATTAAAGAAAATCTTGAAACAACAAGTTTAAAAGATGTGTTGGAATTCGTACATTTCGGATTAACTAGCGAAGATGCAAGTAATGTTGCTTATGCGTTAATGATTAGTGAAAGTATAAAGGAAGTTTACCTGCCTGTCCTAGAAAATGTAGCAGAAAAAATTGGGAAACTAGCAAAAGAAAATAAAAATATTCCAATGCTGGCAAGAACCCACGGACAACCCGCATCGCCAACAACTTTTGGTAAGGAATTTAAAATATTCGAAGAAAGATTAAAACGTCAAATAGACCAAATAAAAAAACAAAAAATACTGGCAAAATTAAATGGAGCGACGGGTAATTATAATGCGTTAAATATTGCGTATCCGAATGTTGATTGGATAAAATTTTCCAAGAATTTTATTAAAAAAATAGCCCAACTCAGAAAAGTAAACTTAGAAGCGAATTTACACACAACTCAAATTGAACCACACGATAGTTATATTGAACTTTTTGATATATTAAAACGGGCAAATTTTATCATAATAAACTTCAATCAGGATTTATGGCGTTATATAAGCGATGGATGGATTAGCCAAAAACCAGTAGAAGGGGAGGTGGGTTCTTCCACTATGCCACATAAAATAAATCCGTGGTTCTTGGAAAACAGTGAAGGCAATTTAGGAATGGCGAATGCTCTTTTTGAATTTTTTGCGCGAAAACTTCCTATTTCCCGACTGCAACGCGATTTATCTGATTCTACTGTATTGAGAAATATAGGGACTGCTTTTGCTCATAGCTTGATTGGTTTCAAATATTTAGATAATCAATTGGGTAGAGTAGCAGTGAATAAAGAACACGCACTGGAAGATTTAAACAATCATCCGGAAATAATCGCTGAGGCCGTCCAGACAATCTTGAGAAGGGAAGGCGCCGAATTTCCGTACGAAAAACTAAAAGAGCTCACCCGTGGTAAAAAAATAACCATGTATGATTTTTCTAATTTCATTGACACACTGGATGTCAGCGATAAAGTAAAAAAAGAACTGAAAAAAATCACTCCGGAAAACTATATCGGTTTGGCCTCAAAACTTGCTTTGTTAAAGTAAGTCAAGAATATTAACAAACCCAGCGATAGCAAAAAGTGTTAATGTAAGAAAAAATAAATATCAGCTATGGCGTATATTAATGAAAACAAAATCTGCCAAAATTGTAAAAATGATTTCACGATTGAGCCGGATGATTTTGGATTTTATGAGAAAATAAATGTCTCACCGCCAACTTTTTGCCCGGAATGCCGAAGGCAGCGCAGAAATGCCTGGCGAAATACTTTTTCCCTGCATTCCCGCAAATGCGAATCATGCGGAAAGGGAGTTGTATCACTTTACGCTACGGATTCCGGAATCACAGTTTATTGCAACAAATGCTGGTGGAGCGATAAATGGGATCCGAAAAGTTATGGTATGGATTATGATTTTACAAAGCCGTTTTTTACGCAGTTTAGAGAATTAATCGGGAGAGTTCCGCATATGTCCGTGGTAAACGATGACGGCATCGCGAGCTTAAACTGCGAGTATACGCACGATTGGTGGTTTTCCAAAAATTGCTATATGGCTTTTTCCGGCTGGCGTGTTGAAAATGTAATGTATAGTTTTTTTATACTAAAAGGTAAAGATATTGTTGATTGTACAAATATTATGACTGAAGTAGGATGGTTATACGAAAGCACAAATACCGGAAGATCTTATCAATTAAAATATTCTAATAACTGCAAAGCATGTATTGACTCGCAATTTCTCTTTGATTGTATAAATTGTTCAAATTGTTTAATGTGCACATGCCTTCGCGGTAAAAAATATAATTTTAAAAACCAGCAATATTCAAAAGAAGAATACGAAAAGATTTTAGAAAGCTACCGGCTTGATACTTTCTCTGGAGTGGAGAAAGCGCAAAAAGAATACAGTGATTTTATACTTAAGTGTCAAAGAAGATATGCCCGCATATTTAATAGTACTGAAAATTGTGTTGGGGAAGATATTTTTCGTTGCAAAAATACAAAAAATTGTTTTACTACTAGAAAATGTGAATATTGCAGATATTCCGAGTTTCTTTCTGGTGACAAAGAGTGTTACGACTTAACAATGACCGGGGAAGTTTCAGAAAGTTACGAAGGTGTAACCATAGACCAATCCCAGTTAAATTTATTTGGAGTTTTTTCAGTGAAAAGCCAGGACATTAGATATACCCAGCATTGCCATAATTGCAAGCATGTTTTTGGCTGTGTGGGTCTTCGTGATGCAAGCTATTGTATTTTTAATAAACAATATACTAAAGAGGAATACAAAGAACTTGTGCCGAAAATTATTGAGCAGATGAACGAGATGCCTTATGTGGACAAGCTAGGAAATGAATATAAATTCGGGGAATTTTATCCTATAGAGCTTTCGCCATTTGGATATAATGAGACTCTGGCGGTAGAAGATGTTTCACTTACAAAAGAGCAAGCTCTGGAAAAAGGATTTAACTGGCAGGACAACATACAGCGCACAACAGGGAAAGAAACATTGATGCCGGAAAATATTCCAGATTGCATAAATGACGTTGATGATTCTATTTTGGATGAAGTTTTGGCTTGTATAAACTGCAAAAGAAATTATAAAATTGTTCCGAATGAACTTATTTTTTATCGAAAAATGAAAATCCCGATTCCTAGAAGGTGTTTCTATTGCCGGCACGATGCAAGATTAAAGCGCAGGAATCCTTTTAAGCTTTGGCATAGAACTTGTATGTGTGGTTCGGCAGGCTCACCACAAGCGACCACAAATCATTTTCACGGGGCAGGTAAGTGCGAAGTTGAATTTGAGACTTCTTATTCACCGGAAAGGCCGGAAATTGTTTATTGCGAGAAATGCTATCAAGCAGAAGTCTACTAACCTCTCCTAACCCCTCTCCTTGTCAGGGAGAGGGGAAAGAGGGGTGAGGTGAATCAATCAGCGACTTTTAATTAGCATTATTTTTGTTATAATTGCCATATGAATCTAAAAAAATTTGGAATTATTTTATTTCTAATATTTTCTTTACTGCCGATAAATAAAATACTGGCGCAGACGACTAACGCCGGCTTTGTGCCGGGGAATATTTGGTATTCAAAAGATCCTTTTGAAGAGGGGGATAAGATAAAGATATATACTTTGATTTTCAATCCCGATAGCAGGAAATTTTCCGGTACGGTGGATTTTTTTGATAACAGCACGCTATTGGGGACAAAAGATTTCAATATAGCCGGCACAAGCACTAAAGATATATCAATTTCGTGGACAGTCACGGCAGGGGATCATGAAATTTTCGGCCAAATTGAAAATGCCAAGTTTTTGCAAACAAATGGCACATATGTAAACGCATCCATTACGGATAATGTAACAAGTAAAAGCTCCCGCACGGTAAGTAAAAAAATAGTCGCGCAAAATATTGACAACACGGTAAATTCCGTTGACGGAGCATTTAAT
>CAZKWN010000027.1:6538-7595 GCA_964556605.1 uncultured Candidatus Saccharibacteria bacterium | reverse complement strand
AAATATGTTTGGCGGTGATGGCGATATCCGTTGCCTGCCCCTCCACTCCGCCCATAGGCTGATGAATCATGACTTCCGCGTTCGGCAGAATAAATCTTTTTCCTTTTTTACCGGCCGACAAAATGATAGCCGCGCCGGAGGCGGCGAGTCCTACGCAAAAAGTTGAAATATCGGGGCGCACATGGTTCATGGTGTCTACAATTGCCATAGTGGAAGTCACCGAACCGCCGGGAGAATTGATATAAAGAGAAATATCCTTCTTTGAGTCTTCGGATTCCAGGAAAAGAAGCTGGGCAATAATGATATTAGCCACGTTGTCATCAATCGGACCGGCTAAAAAAACTATTCTCTCGCGCAAAAGGCGGGAATATATGTCGTAAGCTCTTTCTCCAAATTGGCTTTTTTCAATTACTGTTGGTATTAGCATCGTTTTCATTGTATATCTGATTTATGAAGATTTCAAGTGGTAAAGGAGAGTAGCTTCTTCATGGTTTTTTAATAAAACTTTTGCATAATTCACAGCAGATGCTGTTCCAAAATATAGATAAAGTGGCTAGGGGCTTACCATGAAAAGAGTAAGGATGCTTGTTCGCTTGGTTGTAATGATTGTGAAAGTTCCAAGTGATAGGCTAGAAGTTATCTATAGCCTCACTGAAAGACTCTTGTCACCAAATGGTGACAAGCATCATGTAGAGTTGGTAGACTTTTTGCGTGGAAAGGAAAAGTCCTTTCGTTTTCGTCTCGTGGGTGATGAAATGACAACCTTCATTTTCGTTACTGTGGATGGCCGCAATTGCCACCGATTGCGTGTAAGAAAATACCTACATGGCCAAGTTCCATATGCTAAGCTTCGTCGTGTAGCATAATTGTTCTGATGTTAAATGCTCTAGAGAGTGGCAATTTGCTCTCCCCCAAGCCTTTGCGCTTGGGGTTTTGTTTAGGGCTTGCTTATAATTTTTAAAATGCTAACATCTTAAACAATGTACCCAGAAAGAAACAAACTAAACGCTTCCCGAACCCGCACCTACAATATTATTGTTTCTATTATAAAAACCCC
>CAZKWN010000027.1:0-6438 GCA_964556605.1 uncultured Candidatus Saccharibacteria bacterium | reverse complement strand
GCTCAAAATATTATGCTTAGCATAGAAGGTATTATCGTGAATACGGAAAGGCAGAAAAGAGGCCGGATTGAAATCGACCAGGAGAGCGGACTTATTACTAAGGTCAGCGAGCCGACGGGATCGGCGGATGTTATTTTGAAAGATGAATTAATTTTCCCCGGGTTTGTAGACATACATGTGCACGCGAGGGAGGACACAGGGCATAGTCAAGACTATAAGGAAGATTTTTCTACAGCCGGGCAAGCGGCGATAAATGGCGGAGTGGTCGCTTTTATGGAAATGCCCAACAATCCGATTCCGCCGGTTGACGACAAAAGTTATGAAGATAAAAAAGAACTGACAAAAAAGTCGGGAATAGAAGTTGTGCTTTATGCCGGCATTGGAGAAAACACAAAGCCGTTATCAAAGCCCGTACCTTATAAAATTTACATGGGTCCTTCGGTCGGCGATTTGTTTTTTCATACACTTCTAGAATTGGAAAAAGTTTTAGCGCAATATTCCGGATGCTGTGTGAGCTTTCACTGCGAAGACCCGAAAATCTTGGAAGAAAATAAAAATGAGCCTACTCACGAAAAGCGCCGTCCAAAAGAAGCAGAAATGTCAGCCATAGATTTTGCTCTCCAGATGATAGAAAAATACAATTTGCAGGGGAAAATTTGCCATTGCTCAACCAAAGAGGGAATAGAAAAAATAAAAAATGCCAAGGCGCGCAAAGTGAATGTTGTCGCCGAAGTTTCCCCGCACCATCTGTATTATGATTCCGGGATGCTGACGGAAAATAATCAAAAATGGATGCAAATGAATCCGCCCTTGCGCGATGCGGAAGACAGGAATTTTTTAACCGAAGCTTTGCGTCACGGTACGATAGATTTTATTGCGACCGACCACGCTCCGCACACTACGGAAGAAAAGTTAAAAGGCACCTCCGGCACGCCCCAGCTTGATACTTATGGTCCGTTTGCGTCATGGCTCATCAAAGAGCGGAATTTTACTCCGCAGATAATCGCGAGAGTTTGCGGTTATAATCCGGGAAAATTTATCAACCAATTTACCTCTAAAAAATTCGGAGAAATAAAAGAGGGATATGCGGGATCACTGACTATTCTTGATATGAACATGCCGGTAAAGATTACAAAAGATATGTTAAAAACAAAATGCGGATGGTCGCCATTTGAAGGAATTACTTTTCCCGGAAGCGTGGCAATGACAATAGTCAAAGGCAAGGTTTATGACAAAAGATAAAAAAAATTTATTAATATTGAAAGACGGCACGCAATTTGAGGGCGTAAGCTTTGGCGCGGAAAAATCTATTTCCGGAGAAGTTGTTTTTGCCACGGGAATGGTGGGCTATCCGGAAGCTTTGACCGATCCTTCTTTCAAGGGGCAGATTTTGGTGATGACTTATCCGCTAGTCGGGAATTACGGCGTGCCAAAAAAAGAATTTTGGGAGTCTGGAAAAATTCAAGTCTCGGGATTGGTTGTTTGCAATTACATAGACACGCCTTCGCATCATGCCATGCAAATGACCTTAGGAGAATGGTTTAAAAAAGAAGGAGTACCGTTGCTTGAAATTAAGGACACCAGAGCTCTGACGCAAAAATTACGGGACGAAGGCGTAAGTCTGGGGAAAATAATTATCAACGGAAAAGATGTCGTTTTAGAAGACCCGAATTTAAGAAATTTAGTTGCTGAAGTTTCAACTAAGAAAATTTATGAAGTATACCCCCACCTAACCTCCCCCTACAGTAGGGGGAGGAAAAAGGAGGGGGTAAAAACGATTGTATTGATTGATTGCGGGGCGAAACAAAATATTATTCGCAGACTAGTGGCGCGAAAATTTAAAGTAGTGGTGGTGCCTTGGGATACGGATGTGACAGAGCTTAAATTTCCGTTTGAAGCAGTGGTAATTTCTAACGGGCCCGGAGATCCGCAAAAAGTAGAAACAACAATCGGGAATGTGAAAAAAATTATCGCTGAAAAAATTCCGACGCTTGGAATTTGCCTGGGCAACCAGATTTTAGCCTTGGCTCTCGGCGGGACAACTTATAAATTAAAATTCGGGCATAGAAGCCAAAATCAGCCGGTGGCGGAAGAAGGCACAAATAAGTGTTATTTAACAACACAAAATCATGGTTTTGCAGTTAAACAAATCCCAAAGGATTTTAAGGAATGGTTTAGGAACGCGAATGACGGCACCAACGAAGGTATTATTCATAAGAGCCTGCCGTTTATGTCTGTGCAGTTTCACCCGGAAAGTTCACCGGGACCGCTCGACACCGATTGGGTATTTGATTATTTTCTTAAGAAAGCGGGGATAGTGAGGTTGAATTAATTTATGAAAAACAAATTTAAAAAAATTCTAATCTTAGGTTCGGGTGCCTTAAAAATCGGCGAGGCGGGAGAGTTTGATTATTCCGGCAGCCAGGCAATCAAAGCGCTCCGGGAAGAAAAAATAAAAGTTGTTTTGGTTAATCCAAACATTGCCACTTTCCAGACTTCCAAAACTCTTGCCGACGAAGTTTATTTTTTGCCGGTGGATGAATATTTCGTGGAAAAAGTTATCGAGAAGGAACGGCCGGACGGAATTATGCTTTCCTTCGGCGGGCAAACGGCGCTTAACTGCGGATTGGCGCTCTATAAAAAAGGTGTTTTTAAAAAATATAATATAGAAGTTCTTGGAAGCCCGATTTCATCTATTGTTCTAACCGAAGACAGGAAAGAATTTGCGGAGCATTTAAGGAGCATCAACATTCCCGTTCCGCCATCCGGCAGCGCCGTCAATTTAAAAGAAGCAAAGAAAGTGGCTGAGAAAATCGGTTTTCCGCTGATGGTCCGCGCCGCATTTGCTTTAGGAGGGCAGAAGTCCGGAGTTGCATATAACGAAAAAGAACTGCGAGAGATTGCGGGGGGCGCGCTTGCGGTATCTCCGCAAGTTCTGATTGAAAAATATCTGCATCATTTTAAGGAAATTGAATACGAAGTTGTGCGCGATGTTTTCGGCAACACGGTTACTGTCTGCAATATGGAAAATTTGGACCCGCTCGGAATTCACACCGGCGATTCTATCGTCGTTGCGCCCTCCCAGACACTAAACAACGAAGAGTATCACGGATTGCGGGAAGCCAGCATAAAAATCGTAGAGAGTTTGAAAATAGTGGGGGAATGTAATGTGCAGTTTGCGCTAAACCCGAAACCGGAAAATGGTGGAGTTGATTATTTTGTGATTGAGGTTAATGCCAGATTGTCCCGCTCCTCCGCGCTTGCCTCCAAGGCTACAGGCTATCCGCTTGCCTATGTGGCAGCCAAGCTTGCCCTTGGGAAAAGTTTGCTTTCAATAGAAAATAAAATCACAAAAGTAACGCAAAGTTTTTTTGAGCCGGCGCTTGATTATGTGGTGGTGAAAATGCCGCGATGGGATTTGATAAAATTTGTCGGCGCGATAGAACAAATCGGCAGCGCGATGAAGTCGGTCGGGGAGGTGATGGCCATCGGACGGAGTTTTGAAGAAGCGCTCCAGAAAGCAGTCCGGATGCAGTCCGGTTCCGTCCAAAGTGTGACCGACAACGGTTTCGCAAATGAAAAAGAGCTGAAAAAATTTTTAAACATCGCAAGTCCCAGAAGAATCTTTGCCATAGCCGAAAGCATGAAAAAAGGAATCGGCGTTAAAGAAATTCATAAAATAACCGGGATTGATTTGTGGTTTCTGTATCGGATAGAAAATATTGTGAATGCGGAAAAAAAGTTTGCCCTCGGCCATAGCCCTACGGGCGAGGCGCAAAAAAATAATCAGCATAAAATTTTAAATAAAGAAACGATGCTTGTCCTGAAGCAAACCGGTTTTTCCGATAAAAAAATCGGTATTCTGTGCGGAAAAACGGAATTGGAGATCCGCAAACTGCGCATTAACATGGGAATCACGCCGTTTGTTTTCGCGATTGATACTTTGGCGGGAGAAGTGCCGGCGAAAACAAATTACTTATATCTGACTTATCACGGAGCTCATCACGATGTCTCTCCGCTTGGCGGGCGGGCGATTGTCGTTTTAGGCAGCGGTCCCTACCACATCGGTTCTTCGGTTGAATTTGACTGGTCTTGTGTTCACACCGCTCTGGCTTTAAAGAGGCACAAAAAAGAATCAATCATCATAAACTGCAATCCGGAAACCGTCTCCACCGACTACGACATGTCCAATCGTTTGTACTTTGAAGACCTGTCTTTTGAAACAGTGGCGGATATCTTTGAATTTGAAAAAGCAAACGGGCTGATAATTTCAGTCGGCGGACAAAGGCCGAACAATCTGGCAAACAAAATTTCCGAAGCCGGCTTTCATATTTTAGGCACGAAAGCAAAAGATATTGACCGGGCCGAGGATCGCAATGCCTTTTCAGCCATGCTGGACAAGCTTAAAATTCTCCAGCCAAAGTGGCAGAGCTTTACTTCCATAAAAGAAGCGAAAAAATTCACCGAAGCGGAAGGTTTCCCGGTTTTAGTCCGTCCTTCTTATGTGCTTTCCGGCTCGGCTATGCGGGTGTGCTACAATCAGGGGCAATTACAAGATTTTATCGGCAAAGCTGCCGTTCTTTCTCCTTTGCATCCTGTCACTATTTCTAAATATGTGGAAAACGCCAAGGAGCTTGAATTTGACGCGGTGGCGCAAGACGGCAAGATAGTCGTTTACGGCATTTCCGAACATGTGGAAAATGCCGGAGTCCATTCCGGAGACGCAACCATCGTATACCCGACGCAGAGAGTCTATGCCTCTACCGAATTTCAACTGCGTGAGATTTCCAAAAAAATTGCGCAGGAGCTTTCTATCACCGGGCCGTTTAACATTCAATTTTTGGTAAAAAACAACCGGCCGTTTGTCATTGAAGTCAATGTGCGGGCGAGCCGCACTTTCCCTTTGCTCTCGAAAGCGATGGATGTGAATTTTCCGGAAATGGCGGTGGATAGTTTTTTTGGATGCGCAAAGGTTCACAACTTTGTCTATCCGAAAGGCGTTGTGGTAAAGTCGCCTCAATTTTCTTTCTCCAGATTGCTCGGCACCGATCCGGTCTTGCGGGTGGAAATGTCTTCAACCGGAGAAGCGGCTTGTTT
Organism: uncultured Candidatus Saccharibacteria bacterium; assembly: GCA_964556605.1. GTDB lineage: Bacteria > Patescibacteriota > Minisyncoccia > Phycocordibacterales > UBA9973 > UBA9973. Next base: position 1,341 of record CAZKWN010000027.1, on the reverse strand, counting down.
CGGACGGGATTATGACGAGGCGCTCCTGAAATCAATCTTAAGCACCAATAAATTTGATTTCAAAAATAAAAATGTCCTGCTTTCGCTGGAAGGAGAGGTCAATAAAGCTAAATTTTTGGAAGCGGCCGGCACCTTGGTTTCTCTCGGCTATAAGATTTTTGCGACGGATACGACGGCCGAATTTTTCAAAAATCAGGGAGTAGAATGCGAAGCTGTCCGCAAGGCATACCAGGAATCGCCGAATGCTCTCAACATCATTGAAAATAGGAAAGTTTCTTTTGTGGTAAACTTAAGCAAGGTCGAAACTACAACAGAAAATAAAGGCAAGGGAGTTCGGGTTGTAACCGACGGCTTTCGCATCCGCCGGGCGACGGTTGACAACCAAATACCCCTATTCACGGATTTACATCTGGCGCGGGCCTTTATCAAGGCGCTCGCAGTCTATCCGGTGGACAATTTAGAAATTAAATCTTATAAGGAATATTTAAATTAAAAAAATTTATGAAAAATATTATTTCCGCAAAACAATTTAGTAAAGAAGAAATAGAGAGCATTCTCGCTCGTTCGGAAGTGTTTGAGAAGCAATGTCAGGTCGATAAAGTAGAAAAATTACTGAAAGATAAAATTGTCGCCTGTCTTTTTTTTGAACCTTCCACCCGGACGCGCCTGTCTTTTGAGGCGGCTGCGCTAAAATTGGGGGCAAGCGTAATTTCGGCGGAAAATGCGATGGAAAATTCTTCCGCCTACAAAGGAGAAACAATTGAAGACACCACCAAGATACTTTGCTCTTATTCCGACATAGTTGTCATCCGCCATCCCAAGGCCGGTACGTTGGATGATGCCGCCAAAGTCGCCACCAAGGCTTTGATTAATGCCGGCGATGGCGCTAATCAGCACCCGACGCAGGGATTTCTGGATTTGTATACAATTAAAAAAGAGCACGGACGGCTGACTAATTTGAATATCGGTTTCGGCGGGGATTTATTGAACAGCCGAACCCTGAAATCTCTCGTCCCGCTCCTGCGATTCTACGAAGGGAACAAATTTTATTTCCTCTCGCCGAAAGAATTGGAATTGCCGAGGGAATTTATACGGGATTTAAAAGATAACAATGTGGCTTTTGAAGAATCAAATAGCCTAGAAGAAAAATTGCCTGAGTTGGATGTGCTTTATATGACCAGGGTGCAGAAAGAAAGATTCGCAAACAAAGAAGATTACGAAAAAGTAAAAGATTTGTTTATCTTTAAAAAAGATAATCTAGAAAACTTGAAATCAAATGCTATCATTATGCATCCGCTTCCCCGAATAAATGAAATTGACCAGGAAATAGACCAAGACCCA
>CAZKWN010000026.1:0-8024 GCA_964556605.1 uncultured Candidatus Saccharibacteria bacterium | reverse complement strand
CCTCCAACAAATCAAAACTATCTAACGAGTGTACAAGATGGGGGAGCAGGCAAAGCTAATGAAGCGGCAAGTTGCGCGGCGCAGTATCCGGATACACCCGCTAATTCGGCAGCATCTTCATCAGCACAAGTAACTTGCACCATACCGCCAGCGGGCGGCGCGGCAGGTCCTTCTCAAACCATAACTACCGATTCAGCAAGTTGTGTGGGTCAAGGAGGAACACCATCAACCGCTGGAGCCACACCGACTAATCCTAAAGATGCACAGTTTGCGGCGCAAGTTAATCAATGGACATGTAGCCTGACAGGAGTTTTTTCTTCTGGCGGCATTGCTGGATGTTTTGTTCAAGGATTTTATCTTCTTTTCTACCAACTTGCAGCTGCCATACTCGCATTGGTTGCAAAATTCTTTGACGCAATAATAGTTCTTACCTTAAGCAGCACTCTTTTCGCCAAATCCACTTTCATCCCCACCGCATGGGCAGTTGTGCGCGACCTTTCCAATCTTTTCTTTATTCTTATTCTGCTTTATATCGCCATCCAAATTATTTTAGACCTAGGCGGACATGACGCTAAGAAAATGATAATAAAGGTGGTAATTATTGCTCTCCTTATAAATTTTTCTATGTTTTTCACGGAGGTAATTATTGATAGTTCAAATATTTTAGCGCTGGTTTTTTATAACAAGCTTGCTGTCAACAAAACACAACCGGTGAATGGGGGAACTCCGCAATCCCTGCAAGCCACTCCTGAAACAGATGCTTCAAAAACTGGCATCAATGAAGTGGATGTCTCCGGCGCCATGGTCAATTCCTTTAACCCTGTGAATAATTTGACTTGGAATAACTTTTTTTTAGCTGCCAGAACACCCTTAAAAGGCATGGGGGGGGAAATAAAAGCCGGGCAACAAACAAACAGTGATCAACTTTTAAATAATGTCCCAGCAGGATTGCTTATTGAGCTTATTCTTGTCGCTGGAACAATTATGTTTTTTGCCTCATATTGTTTCTTTATAGCTGGCTTTAGTTTTCTCGGCCGGTTGATTGAGCTCTGGGTTTTGATTATTTTTTCTCCTTTCGCTTTTATGTCTTTCCCGGTTCCGAAGCTGGCAGGTATTGAATACATAGGCTGGGATGAATGGTTTAAACGCCTGCTCACCGTGGCATTTATGGCGCCGATTTTTATGTTTTTCATGTATTTTATATTTTTATTGCTACAACCGACGGCATCGGGGTCGGGATTGTTCGACAATCTCATCACACAGCAAGGCACACAGGAAACTCTGCTGCTTGTTCTTATCCCGGCATTGTTTATTCTAATTCTGCTTCTGCAAGCAACTAAATTCGCCAAAAAAGGCTCCGGAAAATTCGGAGAAATGGTGATGACTGGAGCAAAAATGGTGGGCGGGCTGGCGATGGGAGTTGTAACCGGCGGGGCGGCGATGCTAGGCTCTGGATTAATTGGCAGTACTGCGTCTAGACTGGCAGGAAATGAAAGATTGAAAGAAAAAGCAAATGATAAGGGTATTGGTGGGTACCTGGCAAGAAAGGCTCTTCAGTCGGCAAATTATGGATCCAAGGCGACTTTTGACATGAGCAAAGCTCCGGGTATGGGATACTTAGCAAAGAAAACAGGAGTTGACCTTCATTCAAACAGTGCTTTGTTGGGGCATCAAGAAGGCGGCTTCAAGGGGAATGTGGAAAGAAAAGCGAAAGCACTCAAGGAAGAGTCAGAGCTTTACAAGACGGGTAAAACAAACGAAGAAGTAAAAGCATGGTCAGATAAAAGAATGGCGGAATGGAGAGAAAACGGAAGTAAGCTAGAGGATAAACCAAAGGAATACAGCACAGCCGAATCCTTAAATAATGACCGAATGAAAGCATTCCAAAATAATCTCGGACAAAGCGGTCTCTTGGGTACAGCCGCATTTACCGCCGTAAAGACTGTAGGTAGGGCGATAGGAAAGGGAATAATTGATAAAGACAACTTTGAAAAATCAGATGAATATGTAAAAAATTATAGAGAGATACACAAAGACAAGGAGCTTGCATACGATCCAGTAGTGGCTAAAAAGATTAATGATGCCAGAGTTAGGGCTGCTAAAATGATTATCGGCGGAGGAGCGGCGGTTGCCACAGGCGGAGCAGCTGGAAGCTTTGTTGGCGCTGGAATGTTAGGTGGAGCATTGGGTGGTAGTTATGCTTATGGTTATGCTAGAGCTGAAAGAGGAGCAGAAGGAAAAGTTTCAAAAGATATGGAAAAAGGATTTAAGGATATGGAAAAAGTGGCAGAAAGAATGGCAAAAAATGAAACAGAGCTTGGTAAGCTTCACACCCTTCTGGAAGAAAGTTTGACGAAGGAAAATGAAGATGGTACGAAAGAACAGCCCGCATGGCTAAAAGGTCTGAAAGATGAGAATGGAAATCTTATAGAAAAAATAGTTGAAGGTAATAGAGAAAAAGGATTTACTGTGAACCAAGAAAAGGTGGAAAATGCTCTGGCGAATTTGACATTTATTGCAAAGAGAGAAGATTTGAAGTTAAAGAAACTTATTGATCAGGGTGATGGAGAAAAAGGAGAAGCAAAAAATATACAAAGAGAGTTGGTGCAAAATACTATACAAACAGCTAAATTAAGCAAATTAAGAACAGCCGAGAAAGACGTTGAAGGTATCAGAAAACAATTATATGACTTAGGAAAAGACAAAAATTCATTAGGAGCGGCACCCAAAGACACACCGGCAGCCTCACCCCCACCAGCTAAATAAAGTTAAAATTAATAATTAATAAAAATTTTATGGAAATCACACTAGAAGAAATACAAAAAAAATTTGAGAGTTTGCCGGAAAATTTAAAATGGGCAATCATGGCGGTTAATATAGACGACAAAATCATTGATATTGGCAAGGCACAGGGGTTAAATGTGGAACAGATGGGACAGTTGTCGCTTGAAACTCATATGGAAATATTTGGTTTCACTAGTGCGGATAAATTTGAAGAATCCATAAAAAATAGTCTGAAATTACCGGACGAAAAAACACGCTCAATAGTAGATGCAATAAATGAAAAAATATTAAAAGAGATCAGGGAGAAAATAGGAGAACCAGACAAAGAAGAACCGAAGAAAGGAAAAGAAAGTGAAATACATCAACCCCAGCCTTCAGCCACACCAAAAGAGGAAAACAAACAAGATTCGCAGATCCTCAACCAACACGGCATTGAAATTGTTCCGGGAAAATTGGAGCTCCCGGCTGCAGAAAAGATAACTTCTTCCGCAATAAGCTCCAGCACGATAAAACCTTCAATCTTGGCGCAGAAATTATCCGGATCCGTGGCCACTCCTACGGCAAAAACAGAACACTCCTTGCCGAACATTTCTCCGAGCAACACTCCCAGCGCCGTGCCGAAAGTTGATCCGTACAGAGAAATTCCAGAGTAGGAGTGGCAGTTATAAAGTAGAAAGTTCATAAAGTCCATCAAGTAAACACAGCGCAAATTAATTTTAATTAAACTTTATAACTTTACAAACTTTATGAACTTTACAACTACTAAATATGCGGATAGATAAATTTGAAGAAATAATATCTTGGCAAAAAGGGAAAGAACTCACGATAAACACTTATAAGATCTTTAAAAATTGCAGAGATTTTAGTTTTAAGAACCAAATAGAAAGAGCTTCAGTTTCTATAATGAACAATATCGCTGAAGGATTTGAGAGAAGAACAAATAAAGAATTGAAAAACTTTCTATTTATTGCAAAGGGGTCTGCCGGAGAAGTCAGATCTATGCTAAACTTAGGGTTAGAGCTAAAGTATATTTCAATGGAAGATTTTAAGAAACTATATAATTTAACTCTAGAAATTTCTAAGTTATTATCAGGTTTTATTAAAACCTTAGATTAACTTTATGGACTTTATAAACTTTATAACTTTATGAACTAATTTCAATGCAGTTCAAGGTACCACAATTTTTAGACATAGAAGACAAAATTTTCGGCCCTTTTACTTTTAGGGAATTTGTCTATTTGGCCGGCGGAGCGGGGATTTGTTTTGTGTTTTATAAATGGCTCGGCTTCATCGGAGGAATTATTCCGATGTTAATCATGGCCGGAATCGCGCTTGCGCTTACTTTTTATAAACCAAACAACAAGCCTTTAATTTTTCTGCTGGAATCGGGATTTAAATATTACACCCAAAACAGGCTTTATATTTGGAAAAAAGGCAAAGAAAAAAAGAAGGTGGTAGGACAGCCAGCCTCAAATGAGTCAGGAGTCAGAATTTCACCCGAGAAATTAAGCGGAAGCAAGTTGAGAGATTTAGCCTGGAGTCTAGACGTTTTGGACCTTAGTAAAGGTCCAAAACGTCAGTTATAAAGTAAAAAGTTCATCAAGTCCATCAAGAAAATCAAATGCAAATTAAATTAATTCAACTTTACAAACTTTATAACTTTATGAACTTTTAACTAAAGCCATGGCCTTAAACGCAAAAGCAACACAAGAATTTGTCCCAATCAAGGAAGTCCGTGATGGAATAATCATACTGAAAGATGAGGGTCTGCGGGCAATTGTGCTGGCTAATTCAATCAATCTTGCTTTGAAATCAAATGACGAACAGCAGGCCACCATCATGCAATTCCAGAATTTTCTCAATACTTTGGATTTCTCGGTGCAAATATCCATCCAATCCAGAAGGCTGGATATCCGGCCGTATTTGCTTCTCTTGGAAGACCGGCTGAAAGTACAGAGCGAGCCATTGCTTAAATTGCAGACCAAGGAATATATAGAGTTCATTAAAAGTTTCACCGACTCTGTCAGCATCATGACAAAAAGTTTCTTTGTGGTTGTGCCTTATACGCACACTGTCCTGAAATCGGACTCCGGAATATTAGGAAACTTTTTTTCCAAAAAGAACAAAGCGGAGGCGGAAGCTTTGAAGCAAGTGGATTTTGAGGAAAAGAGATCACAGCTTGAAGAGAGAATAGCTGTCATCCAGCAGGGGCTTGGCCGCTGCGGGATTAATTCGGCACAATTAGGCACAGAGGAAGTGGTGGAAGTTTTTTATAAAGTTTTCAATCCGGGAGCTGTGGAAGGAAAGATTAAGTTAGAAAATTAGTTATAAAGTTCATAAAGTTATAAAGTTTATAAAGTAAAATGCAGGAATTCATAAAAAAATTATTTGGACAACAAAAAAAACCAGCCGGAGGGGAGGCACGGGCTTCTACTTTGGCGGTCTTGCCCGAGCAAATATATGAGTCCGCCAATCTGGAACTCCAGGATGTCATCGCGCCTTCGGCTTTAAAAATTGAACCGAAATCCATCAATCTGGGAGAAAAAATGGCCCGTACTTTTTTCATAATTTCCTATCCGCGATTTTTAACCGACAACTGGTTTTCTCCCATCATTAACCTGGATAAAATTTTTGATATTTCAATTTTCATCCATCCGATTGACACTTCGCTCATGCTCCGGCAATTTCAAAAAAAAGTGGCGGAAGTGCAGAGCCAGATAAGTGTGCGCGAGACAAAGGGAATGGTGCGCGACCCGATGCTTGATACTGCCTATCAGGATTTAGAGGGTCTTCGCGACAATTTAATACAAGCGCAGGAAAAAATGTTTGATGTCGGCATTTATATCACAATTTACGCGGATAATGATTTCGACCTTTTTAAAATAGAAAATGAAATAAAATCAATGCTTGAATCAAAGCTTATTTACATCAAACCGGCGCTTTTCCAGCAGGAAGAGGGCTTTAAAAGCGTCATCCCCATAGAAACAGACCTGTTGAACATCCATCAAAAATTAAATTCCGAACCGCTTTCCAGTGTTTTTCCTTTTATATCTTCCGACCTCACTTCCGACAAGGGAATACTCTATGGCATCAACAGAAGCAATTCAAGTCTGGTTATTTTCGACAGATTTTCATTGGAAAACTACAACTCAGTGACTTTCGCCAAATCCGGTTCGGGGAAATCTTATGCCACGAAGCTGGAAATCCTAAGGTCGCTCATGTTTGATGTGGATGTGATCGTAATAGACCCGGAAAGGGAATACGAATTTTTGTCGGAGGCGGTGGGGGGACGATATTTCAATATCTCTCTTTCCTCCGAACACCACATCAACCCGTTTGACTTGCCGATTCCCCACGAAGACGAGACCGCGGAGGATGTTTTGCGGTCTAATATTATAAATTTGGTCGGTCTTTTCCGATTGATGCTGGGAGGGCTCACCCCGGAAGAAGACTCAATGGTTGACCGGGCTATTTCCGAAACTTACGCGATAAAAGATATCACTCCGGACTCGGATTTTTCCAATATTGACCCTCCGCTTCTTTCGGATTTTGAAATGGTGCTCGCGGGAATGGAAGGAAGCGATTCAGTTGTTGCCAGATTGGTAAAATACACCAAAGGCTCATGGGCGACATTTTTAAACAGGCCGTCCAACGTGGATATCAATAAAAAGTTCGTGGTATTTTCCGTCCGCGATATGGAAGACGAATTAAAGCCGGTAGCTATGTATATCGTGATGCATTACATCTGGAATACGGTAAGAAAAAATTTGAAAAAGCGCCTGTTGGTGGTGGACGAAGCGTGGTGGATGATGAAATCGGAAGACACCGCGTCGTTTTTGTATTCCATCGCCAAGCGAGGCAGAAAATATTATCTGGGCCTTTCCACAATCACCCAGGATGCGGGAGATTTTATGAAATCTCCATACGGAGTGCCTATTATTACCAACTCTTCTCTCCAGCTTCTTCTAAAACAATCTCCAACCACTATTGATATTCTGCAACAAACTTTTAACCTGACGGATGAAGAGAAATATCTGCTTTTGGAATCAAACGTAGGAGAGGGGATATTCTTTGCCGGATTAAAGCACGTCGCCATAAAAATCATCTCCTCTTATACCGAAGACCAAATCATTACCTCGGATCCTTCGCAGATATTATCAAACAAAAAAGCCAAACAAGAACAAGAGGCGGCAGATGTAGCGGGAAAAGCATAGTTATAAAGTTCGTAAAGTTGTAAAGTTTATAAAGCGGATATGATACAATAATACTATGAGATTTAAGTTTTTATTACCATATCTAACTGCAGTATTTATAATCTCCGGAATTATTTTTGTATCTTTCGCTTTTAAAGCAAACGCGGCTTCGCAGGGAGACGTAACGATAACTGTGGTTCCGGAAAACCCGACTCCGAATGAAAATACAACTGTGACTTTAAGCAGTTATACCTATGATTTGAACAGCGTTTTGATAACATGGTCCGTAGACGGCAAAAAGGGATTATCGGGAATCGGACAAAAATCTTTTTCCATAAACGCTCCGGCTCTGGGGAAGCAGACAACGGTTACGGCCGTCCTTGAGCTACCAGACGGTGAAATAAGCGAGGTGGCGACAATCAGCCCGTCTGTCATGGTATTGGTTTGGCAGGCATACGATTCTTATGTGCCTCCTTTTTATGAAGGCAAGGCAATGCCTTCGCCCGGGAGCGAAGTAAAAGTGGTGGCGTTGCCGGAAATAAAAAACGGTTCCAGCTTGGTTAACCCCAACAATATGACTTATTCTTGGCAGGAAGATTATAACAACCAGCAGGATGCTTCCGGCTACAATAAAAATTATTTTATATATACAAGCGATTTATTGGACAGTTCAAATAATGTGGATGCGACAGCCACCACATTGGACCAAAAATATTCAGCTGAAGGAAATATAAATGTAAGCACCGTCGCCCCAAAAATTGATTTTTATAAAAGCGACCCCGTCCTTGGAACGATTTGGGAGCAAGCGCTAGGGGACGGCCATCAAATAATGGGAAACGAGATTATTCAAGCCGCGCCGTATTTTATATCGCCTCAGGATATTCGAATTCCTTTTTTGACATTTAATTGGTCTATCAATAACCAATCGGTAGCTGTCCCAGCATATAGCAAAAATTTACTGCCAATAGCAACACAGGCTGGAGTTTCCGGAACATCAACAATAGGGCTGGAAATTGACAGCTCAACAAGCATTACCGAAAGCGCCAC
>CAZKWN010000025.1:0-8259 GCA_964556605.1 uncultured Candidatus Saccharibacteria bacterium | reverse complement strand
TTCGTAAGAAATATTTAACCGAGCTTGATCGAATTAAAAAGAATAGAGAATAAAAAAATATCATGTCAACAATATCTTTCAAACCAAAAAAAATTACCAAAAAAATAACCTCTCATCTTCAGGAGCGTTCTTCGGAGGTGATTATGAACCGTTTTGGGCTGACCGCTGACGGAAAGAAAAAAACTCTTGAAGAGATCGGCAAGAAATACAACATTACCCGCGAACGCGTCCGCCAGATTGAAGACGCGGCTATTAGCTTAATTAAAAAATCCGGCGCTTACAAAGCGGAACAGGCGGTTTTTGACGAGCTCCGGCAGATAGTGCACAATCTCGGGTCAATTGTTGCCGAACATGAACTTTTGTCTTATATCTCCAAAGACCAAGCTACTCAAAATCATATCAATTTTTTCCTGGTGCTTTCCGATGCTTTTAAAAAGCACCGGGAAGACGAAAATTTCAATACTCGCTGGAGTGTAGATGATGCCATGACTGAAAAAGTCCATGAAGCTCTGCGAAAACTTTACGCATCGCTCAAAGACGAAGATATTATTCCGGAAACCGAAATGATAAAAAAGTTTTTTGAACAAATGAAAGATATTTCCGAAGAGTATAAAAAGGAGGAAATGGCCAAGAGATGGCTTTCCATATCCAAGTCGGTTGCTAAAAACGGGCTTGGTGAATGGGGCAAGGCATCTTCTCCAAACATCCGCACCCGCGGAGTGAAAGATTATGCTTTTCTGGTGATGAGGCGCCATGGAACGCCCTTGCATTTTAAGGAAGTGGCGGATTCCATTTCTAAAACTTTCGGCAAAAAAATACATTATGCCACTTGCCACAATGAGCTTATAAAAGACCCTCGTTTTGTTCTTGTCGGCCGCGGAATGTATGCTCTTTCCGAGTGGGGCTATAAGGCGGGTATTGCCAGAGAAGTTATAGAAGATATTTTGAAAAGAGAGGGACCTCTTCCCAAAGACGGAGTGGTGGAAAGGGTTATGAAAGAGAGGTATTTCAAAAAAAATACTATTCTGGTTAATCTGGCTAACCCCAAATATTTCAAGAAAAACAAAACCGGACTTTACACTATCGCCTAAATACCTTAAAATGTAGGTATGGATGCATTCTTTGAAGCCATTGAAGAAGGGATAATAAAATATTGGGCTTATATTTTGGCAGCAATCATTATCTGCCTTATTTTTGCTTATCATTTGCAGTATAGCGTGATAGGGTTTCTCATTCCTTTGCTGTGCGTGATTATTCTCGGCCGGATTGCTTGGATAATGTGGGTTCATTATGTAAGGCAGGATTTTATTTCCGGTATAGATTTTGTTTTATTGGAAATAATTCCTCCGCGCGATGTCTTACGCAGTCCGAAAGCAATGGAACTTTTTTTCACCAATGCCCTTTACCAATGGAGCATGAAAGGAACCAAAGAGTCGTATTGGCAAGGAGCCGTGTGGTTCTGGTTTTCCCTGGAAATCGCATCCATAGACGGACAGGTGCACTTTTACATAAGAACGCCGACGCGCGTTAGGGGGCTGATTGAAACTCAAATGTACGCGCAATATCCTCAGGCGCAAGTTAAAGAAGTGGAAGATTATACTTTAGCGGTTGATGAAATAACTCCCAAGAGTGCCTGGATGGCCTGGGGGTGCGAATTTAAATTATTGAAACACGAGGCGTATCCAATTAAGACGTATGAGGATTTCGGCCTGGACAAAGATCCGAAAGAAGAATATAAGGTCGACCCGATTTCTCCGGTGATAGAGCTTTTCGGTTCGATTCAAAAAGGAGAACAAATGTGGATGCAGATTGTCGTCACTCCTTCCAAGAAAACATACCACAAGGAGGATACTTGGTTTGGTAAAAACGATTGGGTCGCGGAAAGTTTAAGAGAACTAATAAATTTACAATCTCCCTACATCTCTACTCGTCAATCAGCTCCCGATCCGAAATACGGAGTCACAAAATTCGGAGTTGAAGTCCGTACGCCGGAACATTTGAAAGATATAGTGAAAAGAATGAACGATAAGCGTTCAAAACTCGGTTTTGATACTGGTATCAGGGTTATGTACATAGCCAAAAAAGAGGCGTATGACATGAGAAGCAGGAGAAATATCCGTCTTATTTTCCGACAGTACGGTTCTCCCGAAAAAAATGAATTTTATCGTATAAATTCAGCTCAGGCTGATGCTTTTAATACTCAGGTTTTCTCGCTTCCTCCCGAGAAAGTAATGCTATTAGCAGATCGTATGCTTCATGCATATCGAGAGCGAGAATTTTTCCATCTCCCGATGCGCCACCACCTCTTTAATGAGCATAATTTTAATGGGATATTCTTATTTATATTTAAGCAATTTTTTATGCCGTATTTTCATCCGGCGATTTTTGTCTTAAACACGGAGGAGCTGGCGACTATCTGGCACTTCCCGGGCCAGATTATGCGCGTTCCTACGCTCGAGCGCATTGAGTCCAAAGAAGCTTCTCCGCCTCCAAATTTACCGACATAGCTTATGGAAAATCCTTTACCGCCAGAGAGCCTTGGACATGATGCTGAACATCCGATATCCAAGGTTAAAGAAATTGTAAAAATAATTTTGGGCCTGTTCTGCTTGATTATTTTTTTGATTTTTGGCCGGCGGGAAATTTTACGCATCGAAAGAGAAGAGCATTATAAAAATATTGTTTCAGTTTCAATCACGATCCCCGAAGGTTTTGATTTGAATCAAATTGCGGATACTGCGGCGCCGAAATTGCCTAATTTCAATAAATCTAAATTTATACTGGAAACAAAAGATAGGGAAGGGTATCTCTTTCCCGACACTTATTTTTTCTTGAATAATATGGATGAGACGGATGTGGTAAAATCCATGAGCGATAATTTTGAGAAAAAAATAACACCTCTCCTTCCGAATATTACATTTTCGGGCAAGACAGAAAAAGAAATCATTATAATGGCTTCGATTATTGAAGGAGAAGCGAAGGGAGATACCGACAGAGGAATCATTTCCGGAATTTTATGGAAAAGAATTAAAATCGGCATGCCGCTTGAAGTGGATTCTGCTCCCGAGACATACAAAACAAAAGGCCTGCCGGAAAATCCCATCGGGAACCCCGGACTAAAAGCCATAGAGGCTGCGATTAATCCGCAAGCTTCACCATACCTTTACTATCTTCATGATAAGAATGGTAATATCCATTACGCGGAAACGTTTGTCTTACACGAGGCGAATATAAAAAAATATTTAAAATGAGAAAGCATACAGACGTTGGACGTCGAGAATTCCCGGACGTCCAACGTCTGTATGCAAAATCACATGAAAAACCACAATTTTGCTTTTATAGATATAGAAACTACCGGCTTGAATTTATTCAAGCATGAGATTATTGAAATCGGCTGCGTGATTACGACGCCCGATTTGGAAGTGATTGAAGAATTAGAATTAAAAATAAAGCCGGAGCGGATAGAAGATGCTGATCCCGTGTCTCTAAAAGTAAATCACTATAATGAAGCGGAATGGGAATCCTCCCAGAGCCTGGATAAAGCAATGAAAATTTTTTCCAAGAAGGTTAAAGATTGCATTATGGTCGGGCACAATATCGCTTTTGATGTGGGATTTTTGGAATCTGCTTTCAATCAAACTAAAATTTCAAACACGATGCATTATCACAGGCTGGATACCATATCCATCGCTTGGGCGAAACTGCACAAAGAACCGGACTTGGAACATTTTTCTTTGCGCGAAATGTGCGTGCGTTTCGGCATAAAAAACGAAAATGCGCACACCGCTTTATCCGACGCACGTGCGACCTTTGAGCTTTACAAAAAGTTGATGGAATTGTAAGGTTTCCCTATGAAGAAAAAAGTTGTATTCGTCGGTCTTTCCGGGGGCGTTGATTCTGCCGTTTCGGCCGCCCTGCTCCAAAAGCAAGGCTATGAGGTTGTCGGAGTTTTTATTAAAACTTGGCATCCTGAATTTTTGGCTTGCAATGAAGAAGAAGAACGCATGGATGCCATGCGTGTGGGGGCTTATTTGGATATTCCATTTTTGACTTTTGATTTTGAAGATGTCTATAAAAAAGAAGTCGCTGATTATATGATTCGGGAATACAAGGAAGGGCGAACCCCGAATCCGGATGTGATGTGCAACAAAGAAGTGAAATTCGGAGCTTTCCTTAAAAAAGCGCTTTCCATGGGGGCGGACTATGTGGCGACGGGGCATTACGCGCAAAATGTTGCCGAAAAAGTTGCAGACGTCCAACGTCAAAAATTCCCCGACGTTGGACGTCTGCAACAGCATTTCCCGACTTCGTTACTAAAGGGTATTGACCCTTCAAAAGACCAAAGCTATTTTTTGTGGACTCTCGGCCAGAAGCAATTAAAAAAAATTATATTTCCTATTGGTAATTTAAAAAAGACGGAAGTCAGAAAATTAGCCAGGAAATTTAATTTGCCGGTCGCAGAAAAGAAAGATAGCCAGGGAATTTGTTTTTTGGGCGCGGTGGATTTGAAAGAATTCTTAAAGCATTATATGAAAACAAAGAAGGGGAAAGTAGTTCTTGCCCCGTCCGAGGCGGGGGACGATAAAGGGGCAGAAATCGGTTATCATGACGGTGTCGTATTCCATACGCTGGGAGAGCGACATGGTTTTACTATTACAAAAAAGAGTCCCAAAGACGGCCCGTATTACATAATCGGCAAAGATGTTAAGAAAAATATTTTATTTGTGTCGCAAGTTCCAGACGTCCAACGTCGGGGAATTTTTGACGTTGGACGTCTGGAACAGACAAACTGGATTTCTGAAATTCCTAAGGAAAATAAAGCCTACACCGCACAAATCCGCTATCACGGCGAGTTTTTACCCTGCACGATAAAATGTGCAACATCGGATGTTGCACAAGTGATTTTCAAAAAGCCGATTTTAGTCGCCTCGGGTCAGTCTTGTGTTGTATACGATGGTGGTGTTTGTCTTGGTGGAGGAATCGTTATATAATATTATTATGCAACAATTTTTTATACAAAATAGTGAAGTTATTATAAGGCTTATTATAGCGGTTGGTCTTGGGCTCGTAGTGGGGGCGGAGAGGCTCTTAGTGCACAAAGAGGCCGGAATGAAAACTCACGCGCTGGTTGCCATGGGTGCGGCAGTTTTTGTGTTAATTTCTGAAACAGTAGTGCAAAAATACATAAATCTTCCGGGCATGAATCCGGCCATGATTCCGGCTCAAATAATATTGGGAATCGGATTTTTGGGAGCCGGATCAATATTGCATCAAGGTCCGCGATTGACTGGTCTGACTACCGCCGGAGGGCTTTGGGTGACGGCCGGCATTGGCATGGCTGCGGGGTTTGGGTTTTATAGCTTGGCATTTATCGTCACGATATTAGTTCTTTTGATATTGACTCTGGTAAATATAATTGAAAAGCCGATCAGAAAAATTTCCGGAGAGACAGAGCAATACTAATATCAATTAAAGCGTATGCAATCAGACGAAATTAGATTAAGATTTCTAAAATTTTTCGAGAATCGGGGACACAAAATAATTCCTTCGGCTTCTTTGGTTCCGGAGAATGATCCCTCGGTACTTTTTACGACGGCTGGAATGCACCCGCTCGTTCCTTATTTATTAGGAGAGAGACACCCTTTAGGTAAACGATTGGTGGATGTTCAAAAATGCATAAGAACGGGCGATATAGATGAAGTTGGCGATTATTGCCACCATACTTTTTTTGAGATGCTAGGTAATTGGTCTCTTGGGGATTATTTTAAAAAAGAAGTTATTGAATGGAGTTACGAATTTTTAACTTCTTCTGAATGGCTGGGGTTGGATAAAAATAGAATTGCCGTTTCTGTTTTTGCCGGTGATAAGGACGCGCCTTTTGATGAAGAATCTTTTGAAATTTGGAAAAATTTAGGAATAGACGAAAAAAGAATTGCCCGATTACCGAAGAAAAATAATTGGTGGGGGCCGGCAGGGATTACAGGTCCGTGCGGACCTGATACGGAAATGTTTTATTGGATAGGAGATCCGAAAGATGTTCCGGAAAGTTTCAATGACGATAGTTCGCTTTGGCTTGAAATCTGGAATGATGTTTTTATGCAATACGATAAAACTAAAGAAGGAAAATTCCAACAATTATCTCAAAAGAATGTTGATACAGGGATGGGGCTGGAAAGAACCTTGGCTGTGGTAAATGGTCTGGATGACAATTACAAAACAGACCTCTTCTGGCCAATCATTGAAAAAATTGAAAATCTGTCAGGTAAAAAATATGAAAAAGAAAATCTGAAAGCAATGCGAATTATTGCCGACCATTTAAAGGCCAGCACTTTTATTCTCGGGGATGAAAGAGGAATAGCTCCTTCAAACACCGGTCAAGGATATGTTTTGCGCCGATTAACCCGTCGGGCTATCAGATACGGGAAACAGCTTGGTGTAAAATCTTTCACCGGGGAAATAGCGAAAGTGATAATTGAAATGTATAAAAATGTTTATCCGGAATTATTGAAAAACAAAGATTTTATTTTAAATCATTTATCACAAGAAGAAGAGAAGTTTGAAAAAGCTTTAGAGAATGGCTTAAAGCAAATAGAAAATATTGCTTATAAAATTGAAAGTGGCGACCTTGTTAATCCTACAAAAAGAAAAGTTTTATCTGGTTTGGAAGCATTTAATCTTTATCAAACATATGGATTTCCAATAGAAATAACACTTGAAATTTGTAAGGAAAAAAATATCGAAGTTGATCTCGAAGATTTTAATAAAAAAATGACGGAGCACCAAAAGCTCTCGCAGACATCTTCCGCCGGAATGTTCAAGGGCGGGCTGGCGGACGCCAGCGAGGAAACCAAAAAGTTGCACACCGCTACGCACTTGCTGAATGCCGCCTTGCGTATTGTCTTGGGGACGCATGTGGTGCAGAAGGGGAGCAACATCACGCCCGAGCGCCTGCGTTTTGATTTTGCCCATCCGCAAAAAATGACTGAAGAGGAAAAGAAAAGGGTTGAGGAAATCGTGAATGACAAAATCGCCGAAAAATTGCCGGTCAGCTATATGGAAATACCCAAGGCGGAAGCGGAAAAAATCGCCGTCCATTCGTTTAACGAGAAATACGGCGATGTTGTGAAAGTTTATTTTATCGGCGACGAACAGTCCGGCTATTTCAGTAGGGAATTCTGCGGCGGTCCGCATGTGAAAAACACCGGCGAGCTGGGCATTTTTAAAATCCAAAAGGAAGAAGCGGTGGGAGAGGGGATTAGGCGCATCAAAGCCGTGCTTCTGTAGTCCCGACGTGAAGTCGGGATCCCGACCCTGAAAGGCGTCGGGATTTATGAGAAGTTGTGATATAATTAACCCAATGGGAATTCTTTCAAGGAATAAAAATAGCGGTAAAGATAAATTAATGCTTGCGTTTAATGTCGGGTCCTCGGAGATTGGAGGAGAGCTTTTCATGGCGCAAGATTCCGGAATTCCAAAAATAATTTTCTCCACTACTGAGCCGATACAGCTCGAAGACAAAGTTGATGCTGATAGATTTTTATCCCTTACGGTAAAATCTATCCAAGCTGTCGCTCTAAGGATTCACAAGGCCGGTTTAGGCGCGCCCGAAGAAATCTTTTGCGTTCTTTCTTCGCCCTGGCACGTCTCCCAGACGCGGATAATTAATTATAAAAAAAACACGCCTTTCATCTTTACCTCAAAATTGGCCGAAAGCCTGGTTCAAAAAGAAATAAGTTTGTTTGAAGAGGAAAATTCGGCAAAATCAGCCGGCGGCGAGGTTTTTAACCGCACGATTGAACTTAAAAATATCAAGACAATGCTGAACGGCTACGAAACACCGGAGCCTATAAATCAGCAAGCCAAGGAATTGGAAATGGTTGTTTTCATTTCCATCTGCGAAGAGCATGCGCTCTTAAAGATAGAAGACGCGATAAAAGAGCATTTCCTTTTCAGTAAAATAAGATTTTCTTCCTTTACCCTGTCTTCTTTTACCGTAGTGCGCGATATTTATGCTCATCAGGAAAATTTTCTTTTAGTTGATGCCGGCGGGGAAGTGACAAATATCTCCATGGCGAAAAAAAATATACTGCGCGAGTCAATTTCCTTTCCAATCGGATACAATTTTTTCATACGCGGGGTAATGTCGGCTTTAGGATGCACCTTAAGCGAGGCAAGCTCACTCTATTCTCTTTTTAGGGACGGGCATGCGGAAAAATCCATAGCTGAAAAATTAACGGGCATCATGGATAAGCTGAAAGC
>CAZKWN010000024.1:4513-8304 GCA_964556605.1 uncultured Candidatus Saccharibacteria bacterium | reverse complement strand
GCTCGGTGTTCCTTCCAGAATGAACCTGGGCCAAATCCTGGAATTACACTTGGGCATGGCGGCCAATTCTCTCGGCTATCAAGCCATCGTTCCGCCATTTTTGGGAGCTAAACATGAAGAAATAAGAGAAGAGCTGAAGAAGGCCGGGCTTCCGGAAAACGGAAAACTGAAACTTTTTGACGGGCGCACCGGCGAGCCTTTCCAGCAGGATGTGGCTGTCGGCTATATGTACATGCTCAAACTGCATCACATGGTGGAAGACAAGATTCACATGCGTTCAATCGGACCTTACTCGCTTATCACTCAGCAACCTTTGGGTGGAAAAGCCCAAGGCGGAGGGCAGAGATTCGGAGAAATGGAAGTCTGGGCGCTGGAAGGATACGGAGCGGCTTATACGCTTCGAGAAATGCTTACTATCAAATCTGACGACATACTCGGACGTTCCGCTACTTTCGATTCCATTATCAAAAACGAGACAATCAGACCGCCAAATTCTCCCGCGTCTTTCAATGTGTTGTTAAATTATCTGCGGGGATTAGCACTCGATGTCGATCTAAAGAAGAGTGAAAAGTAAAAAGTTCATAAAGTTCGTAAAGAAAATACTTTAAAAACTTTAAAACAAAACTTTATAACATTATAACTTTTAACTTTATAACTTATACACATATGAAAACACTAAACACAACAGAATTTGATTCAATCGCTCTCCGGCTTGCATCTCCGGAGCAGATAAAGGAATGGTCCTTCGGAGAAGTCACCAAACCGGAAACAATAAACTACCGCACCGGGCGTTCCGAGCGCGGAGGTCTTTTTGACGAGAAAATTTTCGGTCCGGAAAAGGATTATGAATGTTACTGCGGAAAATACCGCCGAATCCGCTACAAGGACATTATCTGCGAAAAGTGCGGAGTGGAAGTCACCCGTTCTATCGTGCGCCGCGAGCGCATGGGGCATATTGAGCTTTCTACGCCCGTGTCGCATATCTGGTTCCTGCGCGGAGTGCCTTCCAGAATGAGCGTTCTTCTGAATATATCCGTTTCCGATTTGGAAAAGGTAATTTATTTCGCCGGCTACATCATCACCAAAGTTTTTGAGGAAGAAAAAGAATCCATTCTCTCGGGTTTGGACAAAGAATACAAAACCAAGCTGAAAAATTCGGCCGACGATGAAACCCGCGAGAAATTAAAAAATCTTCTTTCCATCACTAAAAAAGAAATCGGAGAGATTTATGAAGGAAAAGTTCTGAACGAAATATCATTCCATCATTATTCTTTGAAATACGGAACTTGCTTTGAAGCGAATATCGGCGCGGAAGCCATCTACTCCATTTTCAAGAATCTTGATTTGAATAAATTAAAACATCTGACCGAAAAAATGCTGGAAAAGGCAAGCGTGGCGGAAAAAGAGAAATTACAAAAAAGACTTTCTCTTATTCGCGCGATGACTTACGCAGGAATCAGGCCGGAATGGATGTTCCTGACCGTTATTCCGGTTATTCCGCCGGTGCTTCGCCCGATGGTGGCGCTCGACGGAGGCAGGCACGCGACTTCCGATTTGAACGACCTTTACCGCCGGGTGATAAACAGAAATAACCGCCTGAAAAAATTAAAGGAAATAAACGCTCCGGATGTTATTCTGCGAAACGAAAAAAGAATCATTCAGGAAGCGGTGGACGCGCTGATTGACAACTCTATCGCCAAGCAAAATGATTCGGCGGCCATGAGCCAATCCCAGAAGCGCCCGCTTAAATCGCTTTCCGATAATCTAAAATCAAAGCAGGGACTTTTCCGACAAAATCTGCTCGGCAAGCGCGTGGACTATTCCGGACGCTCCGTTATCGTCGTCGGTCCGGAACTCAAACTCAACCAATGCGGACTGCCGAAGCACATGGCGCTGGAACTTTTCCGTCCCTTCGTGATTTCAAAGATTTTGCAGGCAGAGCTCGCTTTCAACATTCGCGGAGCCAACAAGCTCATTGAAGAACGGGAGAGCGTCGTTTGGGCAATGCTGGAAGAGGTTATTGAAGGTAAATATGTGCTTCTAAACCGCGCGCCGACTTTGCACCGATTGGGCATTCAGGCTTTTAATCCTATCTTGATTGAAGGAAACGCCATTCAGGTTCATCCGCTCGTCTGCCAGGCTTTCAATGCCGACTTCGACGGAGACCAAATGGCCGTATACGTTCCGCTTCTTGAAGAGGCGCAGTCCGAAGCGAGAGAATTGATGGCGGCAAATAAAAATTTGCTCAAGCCTCAAAATGGCGAACCGATCGTAAATCCTAAAATGGACATGGTGCTTGGAGCTTATTGGATGACCAAAACTGTCAGCGGAGAACTTGGCGAAGGGAAATATTTTTCCAGTCCAAACACCGCCATTACCTCCCACGATTACGGAGTTGTTTCTTTGCGCGCCAAGATAAAAGTTCTTGCGACTGATTCACATAAATACAAAAAATTTGATGAAGGAATTTTTGAAACTTCTGTCGGCAAGCTTCTGTTCAACAGCATCCTACCAACGGACTTTGCTTACACAGGCGATGAAATGACCCAAGATAGATTGTCTTCTCTTTTGGATGAACTTATTGTTCATTCCGGCGTGGACAATACTCCGGATATTCTGGACAAGATTAAATCATTTGGTTTTAAATATTCAACGGTTTCCGGCACCACCTGGGGATTGGACAACGTTTCTTTATCTCCGGAAAAACCAAAAATTATCGCACAAGCCAGAAAATCAGAAGAGCAAATCGTATCGCAATGGAGCGAAGGCCTTCTCTCGGAGGAAGAAAAATATCAGAAGATTGTTGAAATTTGGACGCACACAAAAAAGGATTTGGAAAAAGTTTTACCGAATACTCTTGATAAGAACGGTTCCGCTTATGATTTGTTTACTTCCAAAGCCAGAGGCAATATGAGCACCTTGTCTCAAATGATCGGAATGATCGGACTTATCCAGAATAACCAGGGTAAAATATTGGAGTACCCGATTATTCCTTCCTACTATGAAGGTCTTTCTCCGATTGAGTATTTCGTCATCACCCACGGCGCCCGCAAAGGCGCATCCGATACGGCGCTCAACACTGCCAAGGCGGGATATTTGACCCGAAGATTGGTGGACGTGGCGCAGGACGTTGTCATTACGGAAGAGGATTGCGGCACGAAAGAAGGAAAAATTGTCTCACGCGAAAATATTTCCGGAATTGAAATTCCGCTTTCTAAAAATATTCGCGGGCGCGTGCTGGCTGCCGATCTTAAAGACAAAAATGGCAAGGTTATTTACAAACGCGGATTTTTAGTTACCAAAGAAGAAGCCTACAACATTGAAGGGGCGGGCTTCACGGAAGTGTTCGTGCGTTCTCCTCTTACCTGCAAGACCGTTCACGGCCTTTGCGTGCAGTGCTACGGACTTGACTTGGGAAGAAACCACTTGGTGAAAGAGGGTGAAGCTGTGGGCATTATCGCCGCTCAGGCTATCGGCGAGCCGGGTACTCAGCTCACGCTCCGCACATTCCACGCCGGAGGCGTGGCCGGAACGGATATTACCACCGGTCTTCCGCGTGTTGAAGAAATTTTCGAAAGGAGAATACCCAAGAATCCGGCAATTATTTCCGAGACGGACGGCGAGGTAATTTCTATCACAGCCAAAGACGGCAAAGAAAAAATAATCAAAGTTCTTTCTGATAGTAAGGAGGACGGGAAAAAGAATGAGATGGAATACCTGGTGGCTTTCCGCCGAACGCCTATCGTGAAAACGGGCGACTCTGTGAAAAAAGGCCAGCTTCTGACCGACGG
>CAZKWN010000024.1:0-4413 GCA_964556605.1 uncultured Candidatus Saccharibacteria bacterium | reverse complement strand
ATAAAAGAAAACGGCAAAGAAGCCCATTCGAAAGACTCAGGGCAAGCCAAAGCGGAAATAGTTGTTCTCGGAATTACCGAGGTTTCTCTCCGCACCAAGAGCTGGCTCTCAGCCGCATCATTCCAAAATACCAACCGCGTTCTGATTGAAAACGCAATCAAAGGCGGAGTGGACAGCCTCCGAGGCCTCAAAGAAAATGTCATAATCGGTAGACTAATTCCAGTAGGTACTGGATTCAAAAGCAAGGTTGCCGGGGTAGAGGAGTAGAAGTAAAATTAACTTATGAACTCTCCCGTTCAAAAAATTAAGGAGAGGCTTTCAATCGAAGAACTGGTCTCTTCTTACATAAAGCTGGATAGGGCAGGCGCAAACCTGAAGGCCAGATGCCCGTTCCACAATGAGAAAACGCCGTCTTTTTTCATTTCTCCGGACCGTGGAACTTACTACTGCTTCGGTTGCGGAGCATCGGGAGATATTTTTACTTTCGTGGAAGAATTTGAGGGGCTTGATTTTAAAGGAGCGCTAAAAATGTTGGCGGACCGGGCAGGGGTGCCACTAGAACATTTTAATCCGAAGGAAGAAAGTGAAAAGGAAAAGTTGTATAGAGTAATGGAAGAGGCGGCTTTGTACTTTGAAAAAAATCTGGAGCAACATAAAGATGTTTTAGAATATCTGAAATCTCGGGGATTGAATGAAAAAAGTATTAAAGATTTCCGAATCGGGTTTGTCGCGCCGGATTGGCGGCTGCTTTACGACAATCTCAGGAATAAGTTTTCAGATTTGGAAATGGAAAAGGCCGGTCTTATCAAAAAAACCGAAAAGGGCTACTATGACAGGTTCCGCGGACGGATAATGTTTCCAATTGCAGACTCAAGCGGGCGGGTGATTGCTTTCTCCGGAAGAATATTTACGGACGATGGAAAGTCGGCGAAGTATTTAAACAGCCCCGAGACTCCCATTTTCAGTAAAAATGCCGTACTGTACGGGATAGATAAAGCCAAGGATTCAATCCGCAAAAATAATTTTTCCATTTTAGTGGAAGGCCAAATGGACTTGATTTTATCGCATCAGGCGGGATATAAGAATACCATAGCGACATCCGGCACCGCTTTGTCTGATTCAACCGTATCAAAGGAAAATGTCGTTTCAAATTTGGGGCTTGTCCGCCGTCTTTCTCAAAATATTGTGCTGGCGTTTGACGCCGACAAGGCGGGAGCTAATGCGACAATCCGGGCGGGCAAAATAGCTCTTTCTTTGGGAATGGATGTGAAAGTAGTGGAGATGCCGGAGGGGATTGACCCGGCGGACTTGATATCGCAAAATAGTCCAGTTGCAGGCCCCTTAGCATGGCGCGAAGCCATAAAAAATTCCAAGCATCTTATTGAATTTCTTTTAAATAAAACTCTGAAAAATTCAAATGGAGATGCTCGCAAGGCGGGCAGGGAAATAAAGGAAAAAATATTGCCGTTTGTGAATGCCTTAGAAAGTTCAATAGAAAAATCGCACTTTATAACGCTTATCAGCAGCAAGTCCGGCATACCGGCAAGCGCGCTTCTGGAGGATTTGAAAAAAGTTGAGCACGAATTAAAACACGAGACGGAAGAAACAAAAATTGCCAAGGAAAACATCGAGAAGAGCCGGAGGAAAGACCCAATTGAACGGAGACTGCTGGGGGTAGCTTTTTGGCAGGAAAGTGCTAAAAATAAGACAATAAACCCCGAATTAATTTTTGAGAAATTAGGCCAAGCCAGGGAGATTTATAAAGACAGGAGGGAAGATTTGATTTATGAGGCGGAAGAATTTTATTCAAATAATGAAAATTTAAAAAAAGATGTGGACGAAATGCTGCTCAATCTTGAAGAAGAATATCTAAATGAGGAGCTTGTAAAAAAAATGCTCCTAATGCAGAGCATAAAAGATAGAAAAGAAGAAGAGGAAATTTTAAAAAGGATAAGCGAAATAAGCAAAAGGAAAGAAGAAATTAAAAATAACCGAGGCCGCTAATTTTAAAAAAAAGATGAAAAAGAAAAAAAACAAAAAATTGAATAAAAAAAATAACGCTGTAAAAAAAATCAAAAAGCTTAAGAAAAAAACAGCGAAAAAATCTGTTAAGAAAAAATCCTCCGGTCGCAAACCTGCAAGCCGCAAGACAAAGAAATCGGCCTCCTCTTCTTCAAAAAAAGCCGAAGGGATGGAGCGTTTGGCGAATATTCTTATTGAGAAAGGAAGAAAGCGCGGGTTTATCACTTACGACGAGATATTAAAGACTTTTCCGGACATAGAAAATAACATTTTGTTTTTGGACGAGCTTTACGAAAAGTTTTCCGTGGCATCAATCGATGTACTGGAAGGCGGGAACCTACTCAATCTGGACCTTGAGTTAAGCGACAAAGATTTAAACAAGGGGTCTATGCACGACTCCATTCAGATGTATTTGAAAGAAATAGGTCAATATCCGCTTATCCGGGCTGGGGATGAAAAAGATTTAGCCAAACGCATTGAGCATGGGGATTTGGAGGCGAAAAATTTACTGGCTCGCGCGAATCTGCGCTTGGTGGTTTCCATCGCTAAGAAATACGTTGGAAGGTCTGCCAATCTGACTCTCCTTGATTTGATTCAGGAGGGGAATTTGGGATTGTTTAAAGCAGTGGAAAAATTTGACTGGACGAAGGGATATAAATTCTCCACTTATGCGACATGGTGGATTCGCCAGTCCATTACCCGCGCCTTGGCGGACCAGTCCAGAACTATCCGCATTCCGGTGCACATGGTTGAAACGATTTCCAAATACAAGCAAACCCACCGCCGGCTTTCACAGGATTTGGGCCGTGAACCGTTGGCGGAAGAAATTGCCACCGAGATGGGCATTCCGGTTGAGAAAATCCACGTAATAGAAAATATTTCGCAAGAGACTGTCTCATTGGAACAGCCTGTGGGGGACGATGATGATAAATCAACTTTGGAAAATTTTATTCCCGACGACAAAATTCTGCGCCCGGACCAGGAATCTTCCCGCCGAATTCTCTCCGACCAGATTCGGGAAGTTTTGGACGAGCTGAATCCCAAAGAGAGAAAAATTCTTGAAATGCGCTACGGCTTGCTTGACGGTATTCAGCACACGCTGGAAAGGGTAGGGGAAGAGTTTGGCGTGACCCGCGAGCGCATCCGCCAGATTGAAGCCAAAGTCCACGAAAAGCTCCGCCAGCACGAAAAAATCTCAAGGCTGAAGAACTATTTTGATTAGTGAGGAGCATATATAAATTTATTTATATAATGTCCGAGCGAAGTCAAAATATTGTACTCGTTATATTTTGATTAGAAAGTAAAACCTCAGATGCAATACAATCCCTCCCTAGCCCTCCCTTTGTCAAGGGAGGGAAGTATATTTATCCCCTTGATAAAGGGGATGCAAGGGGATTGTTTTTAAGGACAGGGTGGATGAATCACCCCATTTTACTTGACAAATTGTCTATTTATGTAGTATAATATGGGCGGATTGAATGCCTTGAAAATTCAATAAATATAGGGCTTTTGCAAAGCAATTTGGCTGTTTTTATGGCTAAAAAGTAACTAAATTGCTTTGTAAAAGTTAAAAGATTTTCCCAAAAGGGAGAGGAAAAATCGTGAAAAAAACTTTAGCGGTTTTCGCAATCATCCTGTTTTCCGGGTTTGGGTTTTCTCAAACCCCGGAAACAAAACCCGTCTCGTTTTCGCTACCTTCAGTAATGATTGAACCAGCGACTGTAACAACCACTATGCCTCCTAGTCCTGAGATATACAAACATCGTCCGTTTGTAGACAAGGCCATGTGTATTTTTGCGTGGCCGGGCTATAGCAAAACAGAAAGTCCGTTCGAGAAAGTATTGTTAGCGTCGGAACGCGTTGCTTTTGGTTTCGACATTGTGGCAACTGGCGGACTTTTATGGACGCCCTCGAATATTCCAATATATACCGCCGCGAACGGGATGCGATATTCTGCCAATCAAGGACTTTACGAGGCAGTCAAGGCTAACACGTTGTTTGGGAACAGAAACATGGCCGGAGTGGAAGGAAGTTTGGCTACCTACGAGCTTACCTATTCCTATCTTTCCTCCACTGCCCCTCGTTGGATAGAGAGGCGATTTGGTAAAGGTTGGGGTAAAATCGCTCGTGTGTCGAGCATTGCTTTTGGAATGTATTCTACCGAGCAGCACATAAGGTTGGGAATCGGTGATATCCAACTCAGGTCCTGCTATATGCAAAATTATAATCAGTATCGAGCAGGACTTCCACCCAAATGTAGCCACTAGTTCTTGTTTTGCTGATTTTCTTAGGGCTCTCGCATCGCGAGAGCCCTTTTTCGTTCTTATTTCAACGCCGCGTCAATCTTTTGTTTTACCATTGTGGCCGGCTCGGCTCCGTCAATAGTGCTTA
>CAZKWN010000023.1:3831-8370 GCA_964556605.1 uncultured Candidatus Saccharibacteria bacterium | reverse complement strand
GCTATTAAAAAGAAAGAAGATACTCACAAAATGGCAGAAGCCAACAAGGCTTTTGCTCACTTTGCTTGGTAATTGTATATGGAACGAGATTATCCCTTAGAAAAAGTCAGAAATATTGGAATTATCGCGCACATTGATGCGGGAAAGACGACCACGACCGAGCGTGTGCTTTTTTATACCGGAGTTTCGCATAAAATAGGGGAGGTGCATGATGGAGATACGACGACGGACTGGATGGAACAAGAGCGAGAACGCGGTATTACTATTACTTCGGCCGCGGTAACTTGCTTTTGGACTCCGACTTATGCGGATATAAAAGATAAAACCAAAAAATTCCGTTTCAATATTATTGACACCCCCGGGCACATTGATTTCACCGTGGAGGTGAAGCGTTCGCTTCGCGTGCTCGACGGCGCAGTCGTCGTTTTTGACGGCGTGGCCGGAGTGGAACCACAATCGGAGACAAACTGGCGCTATGCGGACGAGGCAAAAGTTCCCCGAATTTGTTTTATAAATAAGCTAGACAGGACCGGAGCTTCTTTTGAACATTCTTTTGCGACGATTTTGGACCGCCTGACGAAAAAAGCTGTGC
This sequence comes from uncultured Candidatus Saccharibacteria bacterium, assembly GCA_964556605.1. Lineage (GTDB taxonomy): Bacteria > Patescibacteriota > Minisyncoccia > Phycocordibacterales > UBA9973 > UBA9973. The sequence goes on along the minus strand of CAZKWN010000023.1, from coordinate 7,778 downwards.
GCATGCAGATTCCTGTCGGACTTGAAGAAAAACACGAGGGAGTTATTGACCTGCTCACCATGAAGGCTTATTACTTTGAAGGAGAAATGGGTAACAAAGTTATTGAAAAGGAAATCCCGGAAGCGCTGAAAGCGGACGCGGAAAAATATCACGGTGAACTTATTGAAAAAATAGTTGAAACGGATGAAGTCATGATGACCGAATATTTAGACGGTGTGATTCCAAATATTGAGGTCTTGAAGAAAACGCTTCGCAAGGCGGTAATCGCGAATGAAATTTTCCCGGTCTATGCCGGTTCGGCCCTGAAAAATAAGGGTGTTCAGCTGGTGCTCGACGGTGTGGTTGATTATTTGCCGGCGCCGACAGACATTCCGCCGATTCCCGGAATCAACCCGGATACCGACGAGCCGATGGTTCGCCATGCAGATGATTCGGAACCATTTTCAGCGCTTGCTTTCAAAGTAGCGACCGACCCTTTCGTCGGACAAATTATTTTCTTCCGCGTTTATTCCGGAAGTTTGATAGCCGGAAGCTATGTTTACAATCCGCGTACCCGTAACAAAGAACGCATCGGACGAATCCTGCGAATGCATGCCAACGACCGCGAGGAAGTGAAGCAAGTTTTTGCAGGAGAAATCGCGGCGGCAGTCGGATTAAAAGATACGATTACTTCCGACACGATTTGCGATGAAAACAACCCGATTGAATTAAACAGAATTGTCTTCCCTGAGCCTGTCATTCAGCTTCGCATTGAACCGAAGACAAAAGCCGACCAGGAAAAAATGGGCATGGCCTTAAACAGGCTTGCTCAAGAAGACCCGACTTTCAAAGTTACGACCGACCAAGAAACAGGCGAGACTATCATCGCCGGAATGGGGGAGCTTCATTTGGAAATTATCGTGGACAGAATGAAGCGCGAATTTACCGTGGAGGCAAATGTCGGCAAGCCGCAAGTAGCTTATCGGGAAACAATCACCGGCAATTCCGAGGCTGAAGGAAAATACATCAAGCAGTCGGGCGGACGAGGAAACTACGGACACGTGAAGATAAAAGTGAAGCCGATGGAAATGCTTACCAAAGAAGAACTGGAAGATTTGCCGAAAAATACCAAGAGGTCCGAAGGTTTTGAATTCGTCAACAGCATCAAAGGCGGAGTCATTCCGCAGGAATATATCGCGCCTTGCGAAAAGGGATTCAAAGAAGGTCTGGACCGCGGAATTTTGGCAGGATTTAAAATCGTAAACGTTTCGGTTGATCTTTGGGACGGAAGTTACCACGAAGTTGATTCCAACGAAATGGCTTTCAAAATTGCCGCTTCTATGGCTATCCAAGATGCTTGTCGCCGAGCAAACCCTGTTATTCTTGAGCCGATGATGAAAGTGGAAGTTATCACTCCGGACAAATTCATGGGCGACGTGACCGGCAACCTTTCATCCAAGCGCGGACTTATTGAAGGCATGGAAGACCGCGGAATGAATAAAGTAATCAAAGCAATTGTTCCTCTCTCCGAGATGTTCGGCTACATGACCGGACTCCGTTCAATGACCGAAGGCCGCGCAGGTTTCACCATGGAATTCTTTAGGTATGATATTGTGCCACAAAACGTCGCGGAAACTATCATTGCCGCGAGGAAATAAAAAAACTTTATAGCAAAAACCACCCCAGTTGGGTGGTTTTTGATTTTTATCTAATATGATATTATTAATCCATGGGAGACCTTTTAGAATCGCCAGGAAGGTTTAAGAGCATTAAGCCTTACAATTATAAAAAACCTCCTGTTACAAGAACGCCTTTAGAAAAAGTTTCTGAAAAACCTATTGGATTTAGAATAGAGGAAGTTCCGAAAGAAGAGGGAGACCAGGCTACAACCGAAAAGTCTGTTCTATTGTTGGCCTTAATTAAGGAACCAAAAATACTTTCTTTTATAGAGAGAATGTATAGCTTAAGAAATAATAATAATATACTTTGGTTTGGTGAAAAAGCGAAAGAAATGGACGTCTTTGTTCAAAAAAAATATAACCCAGATGAGCTACTAGATTTCGCGCGAAGAGCAACCGAAAGCAACATCATGATAAAACCTCTACTTTATAGTTCGATTGCAAAAGAAATTGAACGTAGGGTTTTAAAAGAAGAAAATGCATAAGCAAAAAACTACTCATTCGAGTAGTTTTTTGCTATGATGCTGAATATGCTTCAAGCACCATTTTACGACCCGGAAAAATCTTATGAGGAAAATTTTAAAAACGGACCTTTTGGAAATTTCGCTAATGGGAAAGTGTCAAAGGTGCCCTTTGGCAGCAAGAGCAGTAAGTATAATTTTTTTGGTTTCAAAATAAATTCGCCTTTCGGTATTCCGGCTGGCCCTTTAATTAACGGGAAATTTGTGCAGGCGGCGCTTAATAAAGGCTTTGATATTGTCACATACAAAACTGTTCGTAGTGCAGAATATCCCTGCCATCCGTGGCCGAATGTTTTGTCAGTAAAAATTGACGGAGATTTGACGATGGAAAAAGCGCAGGGGAAATTAGTCGCGGACGGAAATTACCACGAACCTCTCTCCATTACCAATTCTTTCGGCGTGCCGTCTTCGGACCCTAAATTTTGGCAGAAAGATATCGCGGAAGTTTTAAAAAATATGCGGGAAGGGCAAATACTTGTCGGGGCTTTTCAGGGCACAAAAAAGGAAGGACAAGGTGTTGAAGGTTACATAAATGATTTTCAAAACACGGCGAAGATGCTGAAAGATATCGGCGTAAAAGTAATTGAAGTAAATTTCAGCTGTCCGAACGAAGGCACGAACAATCTTCTTTGTTATGATACGGAGCGCAGTGTGAAAGTCGCCAAGGCGATTAAAGAAGGGATAAGAGACATTCCGCTCATCGCAAAAATCGCATATTTTAAAGATGGCGAAGCGCTTAGAAATTTTGTGAAAGAAATCGGGTCTGTCGTAGATGGAATTTCCGCCATTAATACCATTGCCGCGGAAATTGTAAACGAAAAAGGAGAGCAAGCGTTGCCCGGAGAAGGGCGCTCCAGAAGCGGAGTCTGCGGGCATGCGATAAAATGGGCCGGGTTGGATATGGTAAAAAAATTAAAAAAATTACGCGAAGAATTCGGCTATAAATTTACCATCATCGGCGTCGGCGGAGTGACACAAGCGGAAGACTTTTTTGAATACAGGAATGCCGGCGCGGATATTGTGATGTCGGCGACGGGAGCGATGTGGAATCCGTATCTTGCGGAGGAGATTAAAAAATTATTATAATTAACAAAAATATTTATGAAGGAAGAAGAAATAATCGCCAAAATGTTGTTGGATATCAAAGCTGTAAAAGTGAAAGTTAATCCGCCTTTTACCTGGAATACCGGACTGCTCGCGCCTATTTATTGCGACAATCGTTTATTGATTTCATATCCACAGCAGCGCAGGGTGATTGTGGAAGGTTTAAAGAAACTTATTGCGGATAATAATTTGCAATTTGATGTCATAGCCGGCACGGCAACCGCCGGTATTCCCTGGGCGTCATTTTTAGCGGCAGAACTTAACAAGCCGATGGTGTATGTGCGGTCCCAGCCGAAGGATTACGGCGCCAGCAAGCAGGTGGAAGGTTTTATGGAAGAAGGCGCGCGGGTGCTGATTGTGGAGGATTTGATATCCACCGGACGAAGCTCGCTGACAACGGTGGCTGCTTGCCAGAAGGAATACAATGCCCAAATCACAGGGGTGCTGGCAATTTTTAATTATCAAATGCAAGTAGCCAATCAATCTTTTTGGGAAGCCAAGATTCCTTTGATGACTCTCAGTAATTTTTCTGCGCTTGTTTCGGTTGCGGTAGCGGAGAATTATTTAACCGAGGAAGAAAAGCAAAATGCGCTATCTTGGGGTAAAGACCCGGAAGCGTGGCATAAAGCTCACGGCGGGAAAGAAATTTTAACCATAAAAAAAT
>CAZKWN010000023.1:0-3731 GCA_964556605.1 uncultured Candidatus Saccharibacteria bacterium | reverse complement strand
TAAAAAAATGATTATCGACAAATACAACAAAAGAGCCAAAGAAATAAATTCACTGCTTTGCGTCGGGCTGGATTCGGATTTTTCTAAAATACCGGAGAAATTTTTGAAGATGGAATTTCCCCAGTTTGAATTCAACAAATGGATTATTGAAGAAACGCATGAATACGCAACCGCATATAAACTCAATATGTCTATTTACGAAGACAGGGGAGAAAAAGGTTTGAAAGAAATGGGTATGACAACCGAGTATCTTCAAAAAAATTATCCAGAAATATTTACAATCTGTGATGCGAAAAGGGGAGATATTGGTCCATATAATAAAGGTTATGTGAATTCAACTTTTGATGTTATGGGCTTTGACGCGATGACCCTTCATCCTTATCTTGGACAAGAATCCTTAAAGCCCTTTTTGGATCGGAAGGATAAAGCATGTATTGTCGTTTGTCATACGTCCAATCCGGGCGCCGGAGAATTGCAAGATCTTCTTGTTGATGGAATGCCTCTTTGGCAGAAAGTGGCGGAAAAAGTTTCAAAAGAATGGAATAAAAATAACAATTGCATGCTCGTCGTAGGCGCGACTTATCCGGAAGAGATGAAAAAAATAAGAGAAGTCACGGGAGACATGACGCTTTTGGTGCCGGGCATCGGAGCGCAGGGAGGGGATTTAGAGGCGGTCATGAAGGCTGGAATAAACAGCGCCGGTCTTGGCTTGATTATCAATTCTTCCCGCGGGATAATTTTCGCGGAGAATCCGAAAGAAGAGGCGAAAAATCTTTGCGAAGAGATAAGGAAATACATGATATAATACTTTTATGAGCGAAAGCCTAAAACAACCAGGTGTCCCGGAAGGGAAAGAAGGAATAAAGAAAAAAATTTTAGTAGCTGATGACGAGGAAATCATACGAGAACTTTCTACCGCAGTTCTCGAGAGTTGGGGTTATGAAGTTGAAACGGTAGACAACGGGGAAGACCTTTTAAAGAGGCTAAATTCTGGAGAAAAATTTGATCTTGTAGTCACTGATAATAATATGCCAAAGATGAAAGGAATCGAGGCGCTTGAAGAAATGCGTAAAAATCCGCTATTTGATAACGTGCACGTAATTCTACGGTCGGGGTTAGGCAGTCCAGACTTACAAAAAAAGGTTGAAAAATTAGGAGGTATATATCTCGCTAAGCCTCATAATAATAATGACCTAAAGGAAAAAATAAAAGAAGCACTTAAAGAAAACCCAAGCAACTAAAGACAGTTTTCTGTATTTGACAATGTTTTTTAATTTGTTAGTATACATTAACTGCACTTTTGCAGTTTTTCTATTGCTTTTTAGCTTAGATATTATTAGTTAATTTCGTCCCGCTTAGCGGGACAAGTTAGTAGCTAGGCCAGAGTGGCTGGTTCTCGTACGCTCTGTTTTGGTTATTAAAATAAAAATATTATGGCAGAAGAATTTAAAAGAGATAAGCCGCACATTAATGTCGGCACCATCGGTCACGTTGACCATGGAAAGACCACTTTAACAGCCGCAATCCTGCATGTGTTAAACATGGCCGGAAAGACAGTCCGCCTTCGCGGAGTTGACCAAATCGACAACGCTCCCGAGGAAAAAGCCCGAGGAATCACCATTAACATCTCTCACAACGAGTATGCCACCGATGCCCGCCACTATGCGCACATCGACGCTCCCGGACACGCCGACTACATCAAGAACATGATTACCGGTGCCGCTCAGATGGACGGCGCTATTTTGGTGGTTGCCGCAACGGACGGAGCCATGCCTCAGACTCGTGAACACGTTCTCCTTGCAAAACAAGTTGGCGTGCCAAAAATTATCGTTTTCCTGAACAAGTGCGACATGGTTGACGACAAAGACATGATTGACCTCGTTGAAGAGGAAATCCGCGAACTCCTTACCAAACAAGGCTTTGACGGCGCCGGGGCTCCGGTTATCCGAGGCTCCGCTCTTAAAGCTCTTGAGGCCAAGTCTCTTGACGACGAATGGGCCAAGAAAGTTCTTGACCTCGTAAATGCGCTTGATACATACATCCCAATTCCGGAACGAGACATTAAAAAGCCATTCCTTATGCCTGTTGAAGATATCTTCTCCATTGAAGGCCGAGGCACGGTGGTTACCGGTAAAATTGAAAGAGGTATCGTGAAGGTTGGTGAGGAAGTGGAAGTTGTCGGAATTAAGCCAACTCAAAAGACGACCGTTACCGGAATTGAAATGTTCAACAAGAATCTCCAAGAAGGGATGGCTGGCGACAATGCCGGTGTCCTTCTCCGAGGCTTGAAGAAAGAAGACATTACCCGAGGACAAGTCCTATGCAAACCCGGAACAACTACTCCGCATGACAATTTTACCTGTGAAATTTACGTTTTGAAAAAGGAAGAAGGCGGACGCCACACTCCATTCTTCAAAGGTTACAAGCCTCAGTTTTATATCCGCACAACGGATGTGACCGGCGATGTGACTTTGGCTGAAGGTACGGAGATGGTTATGCCCGGCGATACCGTAAAAATTACAGTTAAGTTGGTTACTCCGGTTGCGTTGGAAGAAGCTCAGAGGTTTGCCATCCGCGAAGGAGGCAAGACCGTCGGCGCAGGAGTCGTAACAAAGATATTAGGGTAAAAAACAAAGACGTCCGACGTCAAGGGAGTCCAGACGTCGGACGTCTTAAATGTTCATTAAAATAAATCCATGGCAACAACAGAAACAAAAATAAAGAAACTCCCGACTAAAGTCGGGATCCCGACAAAGAAGGTCGGGACGAAAGTCCCCAAAGCACCTAAAGTTTCCAAGAAAGAGAAGACGGCAGGCGAAGGCAAGGTGGTTCTTAGAATCCGAGTTCGCGCTTACGAGAGCAAGATTTTGGATGCTTCTGTTAAACAAATCATGGATACCGCCATGCGCTATGATGCAAACATCGTAGGGCCTGTGCCGTTGCCGACCGAGATAAAAAAATACACAGTCAATCGCTCCGCTTTTATTTATAAAAACACGCGAGAACAATTTGAAATAAGAGTGCACAAGCGATTGATTGATATTATAAATCCAAATGCAAAGACCGTTGAGGCCCTTTCCTCCCTAACGCTACCTTCCGGAGTCGATATTGACGTCAAAATGATGTAAAGAAATGAAATTCACACTAGGAACAAAAGAAAACATGGCGGAGTATTTTTCCGAAGACGGGACAGTTGTCCCGGTGACGATTGTTTCTGTTCCCCCAATAACGGTGACCAGAGTTTTTGAGAAGTCAAAAGATGGTTATAATTCCGTGCAAGTTGGTTTTGGTACGCAGAAAAAAAATAATCACAATAAAAAAATACGAGTAGATAAGTCCACGGCCGATAGCATGAAAGGCGCTTTTTATAAGACTCTTAAAGAATTCAGGTTAAAGCCGACCGACAAAAGCGAAGCCAAAGAAGGAGATGTAATTGATGTTGGAATTTTTACTCCCGGCGAAAAAATATCGGTTGCCAGTGTTTCCAAAGGAAAAGGTTTCCAGGGTGTTGTGAAGCGCCATGGTTTCCACGGCGGTCCGCGTTCTCATGGGCAAAAGCATTCCGAACGGGAACCCGGAAGTATCGGCGGAGGCTTGCGAACCCACGTGCCAAAGGGCATGAGAATGGCCGGCCGAATGGGCTCCGATAGAATTTTCCAAAAGAATTTACAGGTTGTTTTTGTGGATAAAGAAAATAGTTTGATTTTTATAAAGGGCGCGATTGCCGGACG
>CAZKWN010000022.1:0-8441 GCA_964556605.1 uncultured Candidatus Saccharibacteria bacterium | reverse complement strand
CATTACGGCATGGACAAAAATTCTATTATGGAAGCGGTGAGGAGGGTACTGAAGAGAAAAATCTAAATTTTTTTAGCTTTGTAATCTTCCGGCGCTTTAGCCAGATACTCTTCCAATTTTTCGCGGGAGAGAAGCCCTTTTTGCGCGCCGATTTCCTGAACGACGGACATTGAATTTATCGGTCCCCAAGCGAATGCTTCAAGCGGGGTTTTTCCCAAAGCAAGCGCCGCGACAAAGGTTGAAGAGAAAGCATCGCCGGCGCCGGTGCGTTCAAGCGGGGGGGCGATGTCGGGATATATCGGCATTTGCCAAAGTTCATCATTGAAATAAAGATAGGCTCCGTTCGGTCCGTCGCTAATGACAACAATTTTCGGACCCAAAGCCTGGATTCCTTTCGATAATTCCAAAATATTTTTGTCTGTATTTTCTTTCCCCAGTATTTTTTCAGCTTCCTCAACGTTGCAGAAAAATATTTCCGTCCGGGCGTAAATATGCTTTAATTTTTCCGTGCCGATGGCTATTTGGAATGTTCCGGGCTGGAACGCAAGTTTAGTTTCAGGATTGTTTTTTAAATAATCCGCTATCTCTTCTTCGTAGGGCAGAGTGCCGGACGCGAGCGATGTCAGATATACCCAAGAAGCTGGCGGTATATTTGGAAATTTATAATCAAATGCGGTGTGTTTTATTAAAATTGTCCGGTCAATGTCATACCAAAGCACATAATGGTGATTTGTCTCTTTGCCCGCTTCTGTTTCCACATATGTGGTGATGACTTTGTCTTTTTTCAGCGACTCCGTGCAGGCCTCTCCGTTTTTATCATTCCCAATGTGAGTCACCAGAGCGGAGGAAAGCCCCAGTCGCGAGGCTGAAACGGATGCGTTTGGTCCGTTGCCGACGGCCGGCACCAAAGTGACCGACTCATAGGGCACTTTGTCTCCGAAGCGTACGCAAAGCTCCAGCGTGCCGTGGTTTATCAATTCTTCCGCGTCTTTTAACCTGATAAACTCATCTACGACAATATCCCCAATTGCCAAAAAATCTATTTTATTATTGTTTTCGCTCATGATATTATTGTAGCATAAAAATATATTTTAAATAACATGTCCAAAAAATCAATTTCAGTTCTTGTGTTGGTTTTTTTCTTTTCAATATCTCATTTAGCTCGAGCAGATGTGGTTATAAGTGAAGTAAAAATATCTCCAACAGAAAATAGATTTATTAAGCTTTACAATCAAGGCGATTCCGCAGTCGATTTAACAAATTGGTATATTCAAAGAAAAACGCAAACGGGAAGCAGTTTTGAGTCTTTGGTTTCTAAAACTTATTTTGAAAATAAAAACATAAATGCCGGCGGTTATTTTTTGATTTCGCGAAGTCAAATGACAGATTCCGATATTATTTTAAGCACCCTGACACTTACAGAATCAAATGCGATTCAAATTAAAAATTCAAGTGGAAAAGTAGTTGATATGGTTTGCTGGGGAGACATGAGTGATTGCGGAACCCAAATACCAAATCCGGCTTCAGACCAAAGCATTTTAACAGGTCATGACGCCTCGACATTTATACCTGTGTCATCAAATGACGCAGGCAGCCCAGCTTCATCTTCGGACAATTCGAATACTTCTGCTGCTTCTCCCGGCGCATCAAGCAACAGCAATTCTTCAGTTGCTACTGCAACTGTTACTGCTACTGCTACTAATAACATAACTGCGGAGGTGCAGGAAATCAAAACTCAAGTCACCGCGAAAACTTTCGGTTTTGCCGGCGTTCCTGTTTCTTTTCAATCGACTACCTCAGGCAGTGTTGGAGAGCAAATGTATTCCGGAAAATATTTTTTAAATTTTGGCGACGGCGATTCCAAAGAAATGCAATTTCCCGGCATAAAGTCTTTCACGCACACTTATTTTTATCCCGGCAGCTATCTTTTCTCCCTTTCTTATTATCAATATGGTTATTCCGATACTCCGGACGCGACGAGCCAGATAAATATAAAAATAGTTCCGGCAGATGTTTCCATTTCTAGAGTCGGCGATGAAAAAGATTTTTTTGTGGAACTTTGGAACGACACCGATTACGATGCGGACATCTCGGGCTGGATTTTGGCAAGCGAGCAAAAAAGTTTTACTTTTCCGCGCGATACGATTCTCCAATCAAAAAATAAAATGATTATTTCTTCCAGAATCACTAATTTTTCCGTTGCCGATCAAAGCACTTTAAAACTGATGACCCCGGAAGGGAACACGATTTTTGATTATTCAACTCCGGCTGTTTCAGCAAATGCAGACGTCCGACGTCCGACGTCTGTATCTATTTCCTATAAGGCAAATTTGGCGGAAGGTTATACAAAAAACGAAATTCCTCCCCAGAACTTGCTAGCCTCGGCTGTCTCCAGCGACCCTGAAAAAAATAGCGGGACAAGCAGTTCAAATACAACGGTTATTTTTAGCGTTTTCCTGGCTTTTATTGGAGTTTCTTCCTATGCCGTTTACTTGATACACCGGAGAAAAGTTGTTCCGGAAGCCGGAGAAGATTTTGAAATTTTGGATGAGTAAACCTTCACTAAACTTTTTCGAACACCCTTCCATATTTTCGGAGCCAGCATTTTTTATATGTGCATAACTATATTTGCATTTATATACATACAAGTATTAATCTTTTAATAGATGCGTTCCTTGTAATTGTTAAGGTGCGCATCCCAGGGAGCTGAAAATGGATACTCGTTCCCCTGGCGCAAACAGCGCCAACAACACTGCCCAGAATGATGCAGTTAACCCGAGCGGTAAAGCAGTAAGCATCCCCAACTTCACCGCCAACGAGCCTCGCTACTCAGTCCCAGCTGTTGCCGCTGCCTCAGATTCAGAGGAAGACGGTGCACTTTGGACTCGCGTATAGTCATCATCGCTCTCGCTGAAGGAGAAAGAATCGAGGTATGGCAAACAAAACTTATCATAGGGTCATGGAAGAATGGTGGCCTAAATTTGCCCATAAGTATCCCAGGTCAGCTGCGTTTCTCGCCGGTACTGTGTCCTTCGCGATAGCGGTTGCCTTTGCCTCTATCGTCTGTCCGTTCTTTTTCTAAAGTAAACGGCAGATGTCACTGTTCCGGTGTAACAAGTGTATCTAAGCGATAGGGAGGGTGTTCAAGGTTGGCGTACCATCTTGCGCTGGATTGTGAGCCCTCACTATCAAGAGCGCCACAGCAATGTGTGGCGCTTCTTCTTTTTTTATACGTTTTTCCTGAATCAAACTTTTTCGAACATCCTCCAAAGTTCAGAGTAAATTTTATAAAATAAAAAGTTTCTTTTTCATGTTATTTTGTTATATTCTAGAAATGCTTCATATCGGAGTGACGCGGGCACACCGCGACTTTTTCCAACCGATAAATCTATTCCGTTTGTGTTTACTGTAAAAATCCCATCTCCGCTACAAAGGGGAGTGGATTATGGGTTTAAAAAAGTTCAGAAAATTTAATATTATTTTGGTTTGATTCCTATCTTCGGAGTAAGCATTGACACATTACTCAAAACAATATATAATAATGTTGATGTTTTGTCGTTCCTTTAAAAAGGTTTCCCTCCGACTGTGTCTGTGATTTCATGGACTTTGTCGGAGGGAAACCAGTCATTTTGAACTTAGATCAAAGGAAGGGAAAGATGGAAAATTGTTTGAGCAAAACAGCCTTAGCGGTCGCGTGTTTTATGCAGAATACTGGCATACAACATTGCCAGGAAATTTCCGCATATACTCGCGCGGCACAGATTACGCAAGGAGTGTTGGGTGAGCACTTTGGATGGATAATCGAATTAGCTACGATGAAGGTGAAGCTGAGGCATCTTGCTCTGACTTCAGCCATCCGAGCGACTGGATTCAAGCGCTTGCTTGAAGTAGCTTGTGGTTTAGATCCGCGGGGCTTCATTCTCACGGACTTTGCGGTTGTTGATACGGACTTGTCGCCGATCGTTGAACTCAAGAACAACATTGCGTCGGTTTTGATTCCAGATCATCCGAATTACCGCGTAAGGGAAGCTGACGCCACTTATGCAGAAGATCTTCTCTCTGCATCTCAATTATTACCGCCGGGCCCGATTACTATTTCCATCGCGGGGTTTCTCACATATCTTCCGATGTCTATAAAGCATCTTGCGATGCAGGCAGTAACAAGCGTGATGGATAGTCGGCCAGGAAGCGTCTTACTGGTGACAAGCGAAGATTTTCTCACCAGGACGGAACTAGACACGTGGAATGAAACTCCAAAAGGGAGGATTCTTTTGGAGAAAATACCCGAAATGGCCGGCCAGAGCTCTCGGATTTTCTACAACAATGCTTTCCCGGACGAAGACGCTGTCCCAAAATTTCTGCACATGCATAGCCTCGATTTCTGCCACAATCGGCAAATTGACCTCGTGCAGGATTTCCAGCACGGGATCACAGGAGCTGATGCCAAAAAATTCTCCGCCGCAAAGATTTGGGAAATGAGGCGGGCGTGGTAAATTGGTTTGTGTATAAGTACGCGAAGCCGTGGGAGAGCCGTAAACTCTTCTACGGCTTTCTCTTTTTTTATAATAATTCAGTTTCTTTTTACCATTATTTTTGCTATATTCTAAAAATGCTTTCTATCGGAGTGGGCAGTGCACACCTAGATATTTCTCAACCGATAAATCTATTCCATTTATGTTTACAGTAAAGATTCCGTCTCCTTACAAAGGGGAGTGGATTATGGGTTTATGAAGATATAAACACTTCTCTTCAACTTTAATTTAATAAAAACTTCATGAACTTCATGAAGAATTCATATAGATATGAAAATATATTTCATATTACATAAAATATATGCAAGATTTATTTTTTATTAGCATTATAATCGTTTTCTTTGCACTGTGCCTTGGATATCTCAAGGTCTGTGAAAAATTATAACAATGATTACAATCATTATTGGTGTTATTGCGGTTGCGCTGATTGTTTATCTCTTTGCGACAATGGTTCGACCGGAGAAATTTTAAATTATTATGCCATTTATTGACTGGCTACAACTTGGTATCTATATTGGGGTGCTCGTGCTTATCACGAAATATTTGGGCGTATATTTGGTGCAAGTATTGGATCCAAACGGCAAGACATTTCTTGACCGAATTTTAAAACCGCTTGAGAAATTAACTTATCGATTATTCGGCATTGATCCTGAAAAAGAGCAAAATTGGAAACAATTTAGTGTTTCAATGTTGCTTTTTAGTGTGGTTAGTCTGCTTTTTACTTATCTTATTCTCCGCATTCAGCAATGGTTGCCACTCAATCCGCAAGGTCTTGCTAATCTTTCGTCGCATCTTGCCTTCAACACCGCAGTAAGCTTCACTACCAACACCAACTGGCAGAGTTATGCCGGAGAGTCCACAATGTCCTATTTCTCCCAGATGGTTGGTCTTGTCATTCATAATTTTGTTTCCGCGGCAACCGGAATTGCCTTAGTGGCTGCTTTGGTGCGGGGCATAGTGCGGCACACAGCACAAACTATCGGCAACTTTTGGACCGATTTGGTGCGCTCAACATATTATTTACTGCTTCCGATTGCGCTGATTTTCGCAGTATTTCTGGTATCTCAAGGCGTAATTCAGAATTTTAATGCCTACACGACTGCAAATGTGGTTCAACCAACATCAACTACCACTACTCAATCAATTGCGCAAGGACCTTTCGCGTCGCAAGAAGCAATAAAAATGATCGGTACAAATGGCGGCGGACCGCTGAACGCCAATTCCGCGCATCCATTTGAAAATCCAACACCTCTCACAAACTTTCTGGAAATGCTTGCGCTTATCGGCATTCCGAGTGCTCTAACTTATTGGTATGGTCGGATGGCGAAAAACCAAAAACATGGGTGGGCCATTTGGTCTGCAATGCTTATTGTATTCCTCGTTGGTTTTGCTGTTCTGTTTCATTCTGAGCAAGCAGGAAATCCAATTCATCAACAACTCGGAGTTTCTATTGCTGATGGAAACATGGAAGGCAAAGAAACACGATTTGGCATATTCGATTCTTCACTTTTTGCCACTCTCACGACTGATGCGTCAAACGGCGCTGTGAATGCGATGCATGATTCGTTCACTCCGTTAGGAGGTCTTGTGCCGATGGCAAACATAGAGCTCGGAGAAGTTATTTTTGGCGGTGTGGGTTCGGGGCTCTATGGGATGCTAGTCTTTGTTATCTTGGCAGTTTTCTTGGCCGGACTGATGATTGGCCGGACGCCGGAATATCTTGGGAAAAAAATTGAAGCATACGACGTGAAGGTTTCTATGCTTTCTGTTTTGGTGCCGGTATTTACTATTCTTGGATTTACCGCTCTTGCATCAGTGAGCGCTTGGGGCATAGCTGGATTAAACAACAGCGGTCCGCACGGATTTTCAGAAATGCTGTATGCGTTCAGTTCGGCAACAGGAAACAACGGAAGCGCTTTCGCGGGGCTTACAGCCAACGCCATGTGGTATGACACAACTCTCGGTTTAGCAATGTTCTTTGGCAGATTTTTGGCGGTAATCCCAATCATGGCGCTGGCTGGTTCTCTGGCTCGTAAAAAACTTGTGCCGCAAGGTCCCGGATCTTTTCCGGTTACCGGACCGATATTTGTCTTTCTCTTAATCGGGGTTGTCGTTCTTGTCGGGGCGCTCACATTTTTCCCGGCGTTGATGCTTGGACCTATTGTCGAACATTATCTTATGCACGCAGGGACTTTATTTTAAAAATTTATGACCAACAAAGAACACAAAATTTTTGACAGCTCAATCATCGTTCCGGCGATCGGTGATTCATTCTTGAAACTTGATCCTCGTCGGATGATACGCAATCCCGTCATGTTTGTGACAATGATTGGTGCAATTATTACTACATATGAAATATTTGTGAGTAAAGAACCGCACAGTTTTGTAATTCAGATTACTATTTGGCTTTGGTTCACGGTGCTTTTCGCAAATTTCGCCGAAGCGATGGCCGAAGGCAGAGGAAAGTCTCAAGCAGACGCGCTTCGCCGTTCCCGAACTCAACTTTTTGGCTTAAAGTATAAGCACGATGGAACACTGGAACAAATTGCCGCGGAATCTTTAAGAAAAGGAGATATTATTTTAGTTGTTGCCGGAGAAATTATTCCGGGCGATGGAGAAATTGTCGAAGGAGCCGCCACGGTTGATGAATCAGCCATTACCGGTGAATCAGCGCCGGTAATTCGTGAGGCAGGCGGAGACAGAAGCGCAGTTACTGGTGGTACAAAAGTATTATCCGACCAAATAAAAGTTCGTATTTCGGCAAATCCGGGCGAAAGTTTTCTTGATAGAATGATAATGCTTGTTGAAGGAGCGAAGCGCCAAAAAACACCGAATGAAATTGCCCTTACTATTTTACTGTCAGCTCTAACTATTATTTTCCTGGTGGTTGTGATTACGCTTTTACCTATGGGTATTTATAGCGGTACGACATTTTCAATTACTATGCTTGTCGCACTTCTCGTCTGCCTTATACCGACGACAATCGGCGGATTACTCTCGGCAATCGGCATCGCAGGCATTGATCGCTTGGTCCAACACAACGTGCTGGCTATGAGCGGTCGGGCAGTGGAAGCAGCCGGAGATGTCGATGTTCTTCTTTTGGATAAAACAGGAACTATTACGCTCGGCAATCGTGAAGCCTCAGAATTTATTCCTGCTCCGGGTGTAAGCCTCGATGAGTTGGCCGATGCGGCGCAACTCTCTTCTCTGGCGGATGAAACGCCGGAAGGAAGAAGTATCGTAGTGTTAGCAAAACAATTCGGTATTCGTAGTCGGGAAATAACTGAAATGCCTAAAGCAATCTTCGTGCCGTTTTCCGCGCAAACCAGAATGAGCGGACTTGATATGGAATTTGTGCAATATCGCAAAGGAGAATCAAAAACAATAAAAAATTGGTCGCACGGAAAATTTCCGCAAAAAGTTGAAGAAGATGTCGAGAGAATATCAAGAGCCGGCGGCACGCCTCTTGTTGTCGCTACCCAAGATAAAATTCTTGGTACAATTTACTTAAAAGATATTGTGAAAGGAGGTCTTGCTGAACGATTTAAACTTTTCCGCGAAATGGGAATAAAAACCATTATGATTACTGGCGATAACCCGTTGACTGCGGCGGCTATTGCCAAAGAAGCGGGTGTTGATGATTTTCTGGCTGAAGCAAAGCCGGAAGACAAGCTCGCCCTGATTCGCAGAGAACAAGCTGGCGGCAAGATGGTGGCCATGACTGGCGACGGGACAAATGACGCCCCGGCCCTGGCTCAAGCTGATGTCGGAGTTGCTATGAATACCGGCACGCAAGCGGCCAAAGAAGCGGGCAATATGGTGGATTTGGATTCCAACCCAACAAAACTTATTGAAATCGTTGAGATTGGTAAGCAGATGCTAATGACTCGCGGAGCGCTTACCACATTC
>CAZKWN010000021.1:0-8443 GCA_964556605.1 uncultured Candidatus Saccharibacteria bacterium | reverse complement strand
GATGAGATAGATGCATATATTAGGATAACAGACTCCACGGTAAATTCTCTTTCGCAAGAAAAAGCTGAATTTACGGACGAAGATAAAAAAAATTATGGAATAATAACAGCCGCTAGACAAGATTTTGTGTATATTGGAAATGCACTTACTGCCATATCAAGGAACCAAAAATTTTCTAATGAAGATGAAGAAAAAAAGTTAACAGAGGACTTTATATCTATATCTAGGGCTCTTGGGAATATACCTCCTAAAAAAGAGAATCTATAAATATTTTTTACAATCATCCAATTATGAATAACTTCATTATTTTTTCATAGGAAATAGTAAAAATACAGATGTTGGACGTCAAAATACCCAGACGTCCAACGTCTGTATTTTTTTAACGAGAATTTAATAAGATTTGACATTTTAGTGTGGGTATGCTAATATCTTAGGTGAAATAAACAACGGGAGAAATTCTCCCTATAAGACAAAATAACAAGGTTTTATATGTGTATTTTACAGAATGAAAATGTCGATTTTTATTCAAAGTTAAAATTTAAAAAATTATTATGAATACAAAAATTAAATTATCAATATCTTTACTGGTCGCTTTTATAACCATCTTCGGTCTTTTTGCAGTCGCGACTCCGGCTTCGGCAATGACTTGCAACAGCGCGACTATCTACAGCACTGTCAGCACTTACTCTCACCCGGTAAGCGCTTATTTCTCATACGGCACAGATTACAACCAAGTGGTGCTGGGCGAAGGAATTACGACTCCCCCGCAGACGATTGCTCCGAATTCATTTATCACTCAGCTTATAACCGGCCTTTCGGGGAATACTACTTATTACTATAAGTTGATAGTCGCAGACCAAGCCACAGATACTAATAATTTTACAACTCCCGCTTGCGCAGTACCGGCTCCTACCCCAGCTCCAACTCCTGCGCCAACTCCGATACATTACCAGCCCATCAATTACCAGCCGATCAACTATCAGCCGGTAGTACAGCAAGCTTATTACCAGCAACCGATAGTACAATATCAGCAACCAATACAATATCAGCAACCGATACAATATCAGCAACCGATGAACACGCTGACTGTTGTTACGACTGGGTCAACTCAGATATCTAATACAAGCGCGCAATTAAATTCTATAATCACTAATTCTGTAAGCAGCCCGACAACCGCCTGGTTTGAATGGGGAAAAACCATTAATTTGGGAAATACGACTACCGCCACGTCCGTTGATTCTCTGCCTTCCGTTATTCACGCAGATATGCTCTCCGGGTTGGAACTCGGAACAACCTATTATTTCCGGGCCGTAGCGGAAAATGCTTACCAAACAAGCAAAGGCGCTATCTTGAGCTTTTCTACAAATGGAACAAGACCCGTCGTATATGCTCCCCATAAAAAAATTAATATTTGTTGCCAATATCAACCTGAGAATGCTTATGGACCGCAGTTTGAAGCACCGGTAAACGCATCAACTTTTGGAGCATCTGCTTACTGGGCAGACTTCTTCCCGGGAAGCCTCTTTGGATGGCTCATCTTGATTATCCTGATACTCGTCTTAGTGTTTCTGGCAAAGTATCTTTTGCGGGAATACGGCGCTAATAAAAATTATGGCAAGAAAACAATTACCACGGTGGATGACCCTTCTCTGGGCAAGAAAACAATTACCACCACGATAGAACAATAAAAGGTTTCCTTAAAAAACATCTCCGACCCAGGTCGGAGATGTTTTTTTGTGTTATATTTATGTTATGTCGTTTAATGAAACTGACGAAGAAATCATTCGTTTATATAAAAACGGCGACAAAGCGGCCTTCAAAAAACTAATAGACCGCTATTCTTCACCACTTTACAACTTTACCGCCCGCCTAGCCAACAGGAACGAAGCGCCGGACATAGTTCAGGAAACTTTCATAAAAGCATGGAAGAATATTTATCGTTTTAATCCGGACAGGGCAAGTTTTAAAACATGGATTTTTACTATCGCTAAAAATAGCGCGACGGATTTTTTGAGAAAAAAAAAGAGTCTGTTGTTTTCCGATATGCCGGAGCGGACAAACGGAGATGAAAATATAAATTCTTTCGCGGAAAACATACCGACGGAAGATTTACTGCCCGATGCGGCCCTTCAGAAACTAGAGGATAAGCAGTTTTTAGGCGAAATTCTGGAAAAATTGCGCTTGGAATACAGAGAGGTTTTAGTGCTTCACTACCAAGAAGAAATGACCTTTGAGGAAATAGGCAAAGTTCTGGATAAACCCCTAAACACGGTCAAAAGCCAGCACCGCCGGGCGCTTTTGGAATTGAGAAGGATAATACAACCCCCTCTATCCCCCTTGTCAGGGGGACATAACCTCTCCCCCAACCCCTCTCCTCCCAGGAGAGGGGCGAAGGGGTGAGGTGTACCCTCCCTTGATAAAGGGAGGGTCAGGGAGGGATTGTATTTTTTGCACCAAAAAGCACAATTAATACGTAAAATAGATATAAAATATGCAAGATAAACAAGATAAATTAACAAAAATATTCCAGCGGGCGAAATACGAACCTGAAACAAATTTGACGGAGCACGTCTGGCATGCGGTAACTTTGCGGGATGAACGCGAGGCCCGAATAAAATTATGGGCTTTTTCTTCCGTCATGCTCGCGTCGCTCGCGGGATTAGTTCCGGCTTTCCAAATGCTCTTTAATGATTTGGCCCATTCCGGTTTTTATGATTATTTCTCCCTTATATTTTCGGACGGAGCGTCTGTGCTTTCTTATTGGAAAGAACTGGCTCTTTCCCTCACCGAATCACTCCCTATAATGAGTATTATTTTCACCCTGACTCTCCTATTTGTCTGCTTCTTGTCGCTTAAATATTTAATAAGGCAAATTGGCGCAGGTTCTAGAGTACTATTATCAATTTAAAAATAAAAATGGAAAATATAAAAAAAATTTTTGCGTCGAAGCTTTTGTTTGGAATTTTATGTGTAATAGGGGCAATAATAATTGCCTTTTTGATTTTTTCTTTGGGAGTCACAGTCGGCTTCCATAAAGCATCATTCGGACGCGAGTGGGGAGAAAATTACGAACCCAACTTCGGATTTGGGCCGGGCCGCCCTTCTTTTGGCGCAAATAATTTTCCCAATGCAAACGGCGCGATAGGTAAAATTATAAAAATTGAACTACCAACAATCATCGTGCAGGATAAAGACAATACGGAAAAGGTTGTTTTAATAAATACCGACACATCAATACGAAAAGTAATGGCCGACATCAAGGCAAGCGACCTTTTGGTTAATGATTATGTCGTCGTAATCGGCTCGCCCGACAATCAAGGCCAGATAGAAGCAAAATTTATCAGAGTATTGCCGCTCGGCATGCCTGTGCCGCCGCCACAGACGCCAGCCGTAACAAAATAACAATAAATCATTATGAACTTTTTTAATAAATTAAAATTGTATATTTCCGCACATAAATTCTGGAGCACCGCCCTACTCATAGCAATCATCGGTATTGCATTTTGGGGATACAGCAATGCCACAAGCACGACAGGAGTAACTCGCTACGTGTTGTCGCCGGTTACCAAGGGGACCATTGTTTCCTCAGTCGCCGACAGCGGACAAGTGTCCGCTCTTAATCAGATTAACATCACTCCAACTGTCTCCGGCGCGCTTACCGAAGTGAACGTCAAACCCGGAGATGCCGTCAGGGCAGGTGAAACACTTTTTAATATTGATGACACGACCGCGCAAAAATCGGTCCGCGACGCGCAGATAACTTTACAGAACGCAAACTTGGCATTGCAAAAACTTCAGCTTCAGAATTCAGACGCAAGCTTAAACACCGCCCTGACACAGGCTTACAACAGCGGCTTTAGCGGGACGACGACAGCTATTAGCGATCTAAACTCAACATTAAACGGACTTGAAAGTGTTTTGTTAACAAAGCAGGACCTTTCCGATAGTGTTGTGCGAGCCAAAGGAGCAACTGCGCAAAATTATGAGCAGACAGCTTTGACGGCATACTATGCTGCCAAGACAGCTTTTCAAAAAAATAATGCGGACTTTGCGATGTTAAGCAATACACCCGGAAAAGCTGACGTTAAAAACATTATTCAAGAAACTTATGACACAACAAATCTCCTTTCAATTGCCCTGAAGGATTCCGCAGATTTTGTTAGCTACATGCAACAAGATTCCACCAACGCCTCCAGCTTTGCCTCTTACCAAACAACCCTGGCCGGATATTCCACCACGATAAACGGCGATTTGACCAGTCTTCTGTCCGCTCAAACCAATATCCAAAACAGCGAGACTGCCTTTCCAACCGACAACCTAAATACACAATCGGCGCAAATTACTGTACAACAAGCCCAAAACACTCTCTCGGATGCAGAGCAGAATTTGTCTTATTATCACATCACGGCTCCTTTTGACGGAGTGATGGCAAGCGTTCCTGTTATAAAAGGACAGAATGTCGGCTCCGGAACAACTCTGGGAACAATTATTACCTCCAAGGATTTGGCGGTGGTCTCCCTTAATGAAATTGATGTTGCAAAAATATCTCTGGGAGAAAAAGCGACTCTTACTTTTAACGCCATACCGAATTTAACAATAGCCGGACAAGTTGTGGAAATTGATTCCACCGGCACCGTCTCACAGGGAGTTGTGAACTACAATGTGCAAATAAGCTTTGATACCACCAGCAACGAAGGCGTAAAGCCGGGAATGAGCGTCAACGCGGCGATTATTACCGCCGTGGCGCAAAATGTCTTGGAGGTGCCGAGCAGTGCTATAAAGACCCAGGGCGGTGTAAGCTATGTGCAGATGTTTAATACCGCTCTGCCCGCTCCGGCCGCCGGAGTACAAGGTTCTGTTTCGACTGTTCCTCCGAGAAACCAAACGGTGGTAACCGGCGTTACCGACGGCACTTCTACGGAAATCACCTCCGGATTAAAAGAAGGAGATGAAATCGTGACAAAAACAATCACTTCCACCACAAAAACTACCGCAACGACAACAGCTCCCAGCATCTTAGGTGGTGGAGGCGGCGGAAGAGGGGGAGGCGGTGTAAGAATTCCGTAACAACAGCTTCTATGATTGAAATAAAAGATATAAAAAAAGTATACAAAACAGGCGATATAGAATTTGAAGCCTTGAAGGGGGTAAGTTTTACCATTGCCGACGGAGAGTTTGTGGCGATTATGGGGCCGTCCGGTTCCGGCAAATCAACCCTTATGCATATCTTGGGCGGCCTTGATAAGCCGACCAGTGGAACATATTTCCTGGACAACAAAGATGTCTCAACTCTCTCTGATGACGAGCTGGCTGATATTCGCAAAGATAAAATCGGGTTCGTTTTTCAATCTTTTAATTTGCTTCCGAGAACAACCGTCCTGCGAAATGTGATGCTTCCGCTTATTTACGAGGGAGTTGAACCAAAAGAGAGAGAGGAGAGAGCAAAAAAAGCTCTTTTTTTAGCGGGCATGGATGAAGGACATTTTCAAAATCTTTCCAACCAGCTCTCTGGCGGGCAAATACAGCGCGTGGCTATCGCCCGGGCTTTAGTAAATGACCCGTCGCTTATTTTGGCCGACGAACCAACCGGAAATTTGGATACTAAAACAAGCGAGATTGTTCTCGGCACTTTCCAGAAATTAAATAAAGACCTCGGGCGCACGATAATCCTTATTACCCACGAACAAGAAATTGCCGAACACGCCGACAGAATACTTTTTATCAGAGACGGACTGCTTGAGGAAAGAGGTCCGCATGCTAAAAAAATTATTAAACACATAAAATAATTCAACGAAACTATGAAAAACGCCGACTTATTACATGAAACATATTCAGCTCTCTCTGCCAACAAAGCCAGGTCCGGGCTTACTATGCTCGGGATCATAATTGGTATCGCTTCCGTGATTGCCATGACAGCAATCGGACAAGGAGCGCAGAATTCAGTGTCGTCAAGCATTCAGTCAATCGGAGCGAATTTGGTTATGATTATGCCGGGAGCAACGCGCACCTTCGGCGGACCGAGTGGCGGACGAGGGGGGGCGCAAACCCTAACTGTGACAGATGCCGATGCAATTGCTTCCCAGGTTTCAAACGTAGCCGGAGTAGCGCGAGAAGTGACTGCTCGAGAGCAAGTCGTGGGCACGGGAACAAATACAAACACGAGCATTACCGGGGTGGAGCCATCCTACCTGACCGTTCGCAATGTTACGATCGATGAAGGAAGTTTTATAACGGACCAAAACGTAACGGATGGCGCAAAAGTTGCCGTGCTGGGACCAACTACCAGAGATGATTTGTTCGGAGTAGGTGCAACCGGAGTCGTTGGGCAAATGATTCGCATTAATGGCGCTCAATATACCGTCATCGGCATCACGGTGGCCAAGGGAGGTTCTGGTTTCAGCAATGCTGATGATATCATTTATATTCCATACACAACCGCGCAAAGATACCTCACGGGAAATAAATATTTAAGTGAAATCGACGTGCAGGCTGCAAGTTCCAGCGCATCAACCCAAGTGCAAAATGACATAACTTCACTATTGCTTACCCGCCATAATATTTCCGACCCAACCAAGGCTGATTTCAATGTCTTAAATGAAACATCCATCCTGGCCACTGCTTCATCAGTAACGGGCACCTTCACTACCCTGCTTGCGGCGGTCGCCGGCATCTCGCTCGTCGTGGGCGGAATCGGCATTATGAACATGATGCTCACAACCGTCACAGAACGCACTCGGGAAATCGGTTTGCGAAAAGCGATTGGCGCGAAAAAGAGCGACATCAACAAGCAGTTTTTAATTGAAGCGATAATGCTGACCTTTATCGGCGGAGCCATCGGGGTAATTTTAGGGTGGCTAATATCATTCGGGGTCACTTATTTGGGAATTTTGCAAGCGTCCGTTTCAATTTCTTCAATCGTTCTCGCATTCTGCGTTTCGGCCGGAATCGGAATTATCTTCGGATACTACCCTGCCCGCCGCGCGGCACAATTGAATCCGATTGATGCATTAAGATATGAGTAAATTATTATTAATTAAATTAAAAAACATATGAATAAAAAAATTGTTTGGGGAATCGTAGGAATTATAGTTTTAGCTGGAGTGTTTTATATGGGTGTTTCTTATGGGAAAAGCCAAACACCGGCTAGCGCAACTGGAGCAACTGCATATAGTGGCGCCAGAGGAACAAGAGGTGCGGGAGGCTTCAGTGGAGGCGCAGGGGGTTTTGGCGGCGCGAATGGGGGCTTTACGAGCGGGCAAATTATTTCCAAGGACGCCACAAGTATCACCGTACAACTAGCAGCCCCAGTAGGTAGTGCTACTTCAGCTACGAACCCAGTCGGGTCAAAAATAGTTTTGCTCGATAATAGCACTAAAATTACAAAATCAGTAAGTGGAACTGTGTCCGACCTTGCCGTCGGCATGCAAGTGTCAGTAACAGGCACAACAAACACCGACGGCAGTGTCAGCGCGCAAACTGTGCAGATTAGACCCAGCATGCCGGCGACAACGCAATAAATACAATCCCTCCTAGCCTCCCTTTGTCAAGGGAGGAAAATTTTAGAAAGAAGGAAGCGTTGCTTTTTTCTTTTCCCTCTCCTTCACAAGGAGAGGGGCTGGGGTGAGGTCTGTCCCCTTGATAAAGGGGATTAGGGGATTGTATTTTTTATGCTAAAGTAAACAAATGCGAATTAATAAATACTTAGCAGATAAAAAAATCTCTACCCGACGAGGTGCGGATGAACTTATAAAAAATAAGAAGGTTTTTGTGAACGGAAAATTGGCGGAACTCGGCACACAAATAAGCGAGTCCGACAAAGTGGAAGTAAGAGGCGTGGAGAAAAAAGAATACAAATATTACGCTTATAACAAACCCATCGGGATTGAGACAGATTCTCCGCAGGAAGGCCTCTTCCCTCTTGGCCGCTTGGATAAAAATTCGCATGGACTTTTGATTCTCACAAATGACGGAAGAATCACCGATTCCTTATTGAATCCAAAATATGTTCACGAAAAAGAATATGCGGTCAGAACTTCCAACAAGCTCCGTTCTAGTTTTAAAAATAAAATGGAAGCCGGAGTAAACATTAGTCCCGTTAGAGGCCGCGAGGGCTCGCAGCGACCCTCTGCCTCTAACGGGATTGAAACCATCATCACCAAACCATGTAAAGTTAAAATCATGAGCGATTTTACTTTTAGAGTAACCTTGACTGAAGGCAAAAAACACCAGATAAGGCGGATGTGTTCCGCGCTTTTCCAAGAAATTGCCGACCTGAAACGGGAGAGAATTATGAATATAAAATTGGGTAACTTGGAAGCAGGCGATTTAAGAGAGATAAAAGACGAAGAATTAGCTATATTTCTCAAGTCGCTTTCATCCCCAGAGTAGACTTGACAAATTAGTTCTAATATACTATACTTAAGAGACAAAGTAGGTTAGAGAA
>CAZKWN010000020.1:0-9065 GCA_964556605.1 uncultured Candidatus Saccharibacteria bacterium | reverse complement strand
GAATTGGCGTACTTTTTGGCGGTAAATCAGCCGAGCACGAGGTGTCTTTGCAGTCTGCACGCAATGTGATAAACGCGCTGGATAAAGGAAAATATCAAATAACTGAAAAAAAAATAAACAAAGACGGTAAATTCGATTTTGATAAAATTAAAAATTTTGATGTTGTTTTACCGGTAATGCACGGGCCATTTGGTGAAGATGGCAGTATGCAAGGTCTTTTAAAATTAGCCGGAGTTCCTTTTGTCGGACCTAGTGTGCTGGGTTCAGCTGTCGGGATGGACAAAGATGTTATGAAAAGACTTTTCCGGGATGCCGGTATTCCCATTGGTGAATTTATCGCCATAAACAAGGGAGAGAAAATATCGTTTTTGAAAATAAAAAAGAAATTGGGTCTGCCTGTGTTTGTGAAGCCGGCAAATCTTGGCTCATCGGTTGGTATTAATAAAGTCAAAAATGAAGAAGAATGGAAAAGAGCTCTCGAAGATGCCTTTCAATATGATTCAAAAATAGTAGTTGAAGAAAATATTCCCGGACGGGAAATAGAATGTTCTGTTTTGGGAAACGAAAAACCCATTGCTTCAATTCCCGGCGAAATTATCGCCAATCAAGAGTTCTATTCTTATGATGCAAAATATATAGATGAAGGGTCAGTCGCTGTGATACCAGCCAAGCTGGATAAGGGCACAATCAAAAAAATTCAAGGGCTGGCCGTAAAGGTGTTTCAGGTCCTTGGCTGTGAAGGCATGGGCCGAGTCGATTTTTTCCTTAAAAAGAACGGGGAAGTCATTGTGAACGAGATAAATACAATTCCCGGATTTACCTCAATCAGTATGTATCCGAAATTGTGGGAGGCTAGCGGCTTGCCTTTGCCGAAACTTCTGGATAAATTAGTTGCTCTCGCTATAGAGCGCTTTAAGAGAGAACAAAAATTAAAAACAACAGTTAAATAAAATAGGGTTGCTTTTAAAGCGTTTTTATACTAATCTGTATATATGTCACAAGATAGACTAATAAAACTCGCCTGTGGAACCTGTAAGCGCATAAATTACTGGTCCAGCAAAAACAAGAAACTCGTAACCAAGAAAATCGAGCTTAAAAAATTCTGCAAATGGTGCCGAAAGCAGACCAAGCATAAGGAGATCAAAAAGTAGATTTCCTTTGCCTTTCTGCTATACTAAAGACGGCCATAGGGTCGTTTTTTTATATAAAATAAGGGCGATTAGTTAAGTGGTATAACTTCGGTCTCCAAAACCGATGTCGGGGGTCCGATTCCCTCATCGCCCGCCTTCGCTCGCCGAAGCGAGCTACGGCGGGTAAGACCCGCAAAGTAGTTCGCGAAGGAGAGAAAAAATATGTATTACGTTTATATACTAAAATGTAAAGACGGAAATATTTATACAGGTTGTACTAATGATTTAAAAGATCGAGTCGAAAGACATAATAAAGGTCAGGTTTCAGCCACCAAAGAACGAAGGCCTATTGAGTTAACAAATTACACCGCGTTTAGGGATAAATATAAAGCGTACGAATTTGAAATATATTTAAAATCAGGTTCTGGTCGAGCTTTTATAAAAAAACATTTTACTTATGAAAAATTTTAAAAAACTATACGAAGAGGCTTCAAAAATCAGTGCTTCGAGAAAATTATCAAAAGCTGCTAATTGTGGCGGAGTAAGTTCTGCCTTAATTACAAAAAATGGAAGCATATATACAGGAATATGTATTGTCTCTTGTTGTGGTCTCGGATTTTGTGCCGAACATTCAGCTATCGCAGAAATGTTAAAAAATGGCGAATCAGAAATAAAAGAAATACTTGCAGTAAAAGAAAACTATGATAATGCTGTCATTTCTCCGTGTGGCAGATGTCGAGAGCTGATGATCCAAATAAATCCAAAGAATAAAAATACAGTCGTGTATCTATCTAGCAAAAAAAGTGAAAAACTTTCAAAACTTTTACCGAATCACTGGATGAAACTTTATAAAAATTAAAAGTAGTTAGAATATTTACTATAAGAAACATGGTTATGAATACAGATAAAAAAGATTTTGGTCCAATATTCTGGTTGCATTCCACTTTTGAAATTTTGGAATGGTTTTCATTTTTGCTTATTGATTGGCAAATATTGCTAGTAATTCTTATATTGCTCCAGATACAATATGCTGTCTTGGGGGGATGCATTCTCGCTCATATGGAACTTGGTAAAGACAAAGACTACACCTTTACTTGGTACTATCTTGTTAAAATTTTCCCAAATCTTGATCCCAAAAAGACAACTTTTGTTTTAAGATATGCTGTTCCTTTTTTAGTATTAGCATTGGCAATCTACCTTCAAATATTCATAGGGTACAAACCTGTATTGAATTTGATAAAATAAGTAAAGTTTATTAGCTTAACCAAGTAAATTAAATCCTTCGAAAACACTATTCCATTTTTGAATCATGGATACAATAGTGTTCCACTTCAAATGTTTACAGCCCGCATGAAGGAATGGAACACCCATGATATAATAAAACCATGCAAGCAATAACCGTTTTTGGTGATAGTATCACTTTTGGGGCTGGAGACAGTCTTGAACGAGGATGGTGTGGTAGATTGAAAAAATACTTTGAAAGCAAAGGCGGACACCACTATTTATACAACCTTGGTATTTGTGGAAATACAACGGATGACATTCTAAAACGTTTTGATGTTGAGGCAAAAGCGAGGGTAACTTTTAAGCGAGAGCTGGACGGAAATGTTATTTTATTTTCCGTGGGTATTAATGATTCGAAAATATTAGTAGAAGAAAAAACTTACCGAATGGAAATTAATACATTTTCAAAAAATATTCAGACTCTAATTGATAAAGCAAAATTATACACACCTAAAATTGCTTTTATCGGATTAACACCCGTGGAAGAAGAAAAAACAGCTCGCACCAATGAAAGAGTTAAGAAATTTAATGATTCAATAAAAGAAACTTGCAAGCAAAATAATGTTCCATTTTTTGATATGTTTGAAGAATTTTCAAAATTGGATTACAAAAAATTATTGGGTGATGGTTTGCATCCAAACCCTGAAGGATATGAAAAGATGTATGAATTGATAAAAAGCTTTTTAATTCAAAAAGAGATGATGGACTAATAATGTTTGTTAAGTATATTTTATTAGATTAACCAAGAAGATTAAATCCTTCAAAAACATTATTCCATTTTAGGATTATTTCCTGTATGGAGTTCCACTCCAGGATTTTACAGCCCGCCTTCACAAATTTTAAAAATATTACTCCATAAAAAACAGACGGCCGGTGAGCAATATTACTTGCTCCCGGCCGATGGATGATTCTAATTACTGCTGTTTAACAACCATAAGCGCAGGCGTTGGGGTTGTAGTCATCGCGGCATTCGATCATGGCTTCTACACACACCGCTATGATCTCCAACCGTCCTCTGTCCTCTAACGTGGTTCCAGCCATTGTACGAAAGACTAGATGGGCGACGGCTTTCATGATTCTCTCGCAATCGATTTTCTCCGTCGCAAAATATTGAATCTGTTCGTATAGGCTGAGGGTAAGCAATAGCTTGAGACCAGACATTTTTGGCCCAAACTTTTTGATTACAGCATCTGCCGCTATTTGCGCATCAACTAGCGGCCGTTCACGCATTCGCACTCGAGGGGTTTCCTGCATCGCGGCGTACTCCTTTCCGTCTACGACTTTACATTATATTTTCTAATTGGTCAATTAAATAAACGTTAGAACTATGATAGACTAAGGTCTATTCATGCAAAAAAATTATAAATATCTGGGTACGATAAGCGTCTTTTTTGTTTCGGTATTACTGATTTCAAATATCGCTTCGGCGAAAATAGTCGATTTCAAATGGTTTACTTTCGACGGGGGAACCTTGCTTTTTCCGCTTTCTTACATTTTTGACGATATTTTGACCGAGGTTTACGGCTTTGCGAAATCAAGAAGCACCATCTGGCTCGGATTTTTCATGGCCTTAATGATGTCGGTCATATTTATTATCGTGGGTAAATTACCTCCGGCGCCGGGCTGGAACAATCAGGCCGCTTACGACGCTATTTTAGGACTGACTCCGAGAATCGTCTGCGCGAGTCTTATCGCTTACTTTTTTGGAGAATTTTCCAATTCCTTTGTTATTGCTAAGATGAAAATACTAACTAAGGGCCGATGGCTTTGGACTCGGACGGTAGGGTCCACGGTGGTAGGGGAATTTATAGACAGCATTCTCTTTATTCTGATAGCTTTTACCGGTGTCTTGCCGAATTCTCTTTTGATAACTCTGATAATTTCCAATTATCTTTTTAAAACAGGAGTTGAGATATTATTTACCCCGATAACTTACAAAGTTGTCGCTTTCCTGAAAAGAAAAGAGTCCGAAGATTATTATGATATCGGCACAGACTTCAATCCATTTAAATTAAACTAGTTTTTAGGTAAGTCCCTTAATCCTTTTCAATTTCTTGAATCTGTATTTAATTTCCGGGCCAAAGACAAAAAGCTTATAAAAATGCTCCGCTAATTTATTTCGCGTTTCCGCACTTTGGCGCCTCTTTTTTGTTTTGAAATTAAAAATGTTCATAGTTGATTTAACTTGAAGTTAATATTGTAATCTTTGTGTTTTTTAAAGTCAATACAATAAAAAGGAAAAACCTGTTGATTGTGTGGATAAGTTTAATCAAAAATTAACAATTTACCGTTGCGCACAATTATTCTATATGTTATAAATGAATTATGAATGAACAAAGCAGTCCAAAAACAAAGCGTAAAAAATTAAAAAACCTGCTTGAAGCCAAATCAAGAGAACAGCAAATAATCCTAGACGCTACCCCGGCTATGATTTTTTATAAAGACACAGACAATCGTTTTTTAAGAGTTAATAAGGCTTTTGCTGAAAGTATGAATATGTCCACAGAGAAGCTTGAAGGTAAATCACTTTTTGACATATATCCCAAAGAGCAAGCGGAAGCATATTGGAAGGACGACAAAGAGATATTTAAAAACGGCCGGCCGAAAAAAAAAATTATCGAACCGATGGATACCAGTGATGGAATTCGCTGGCTCGAAACGGATAAGGTGCCTTATTATAATAAAAAAGGAAGCATCGCGGGCGTGATAGGTTTCTCTATGGATATTACCGACAGAAAGCGCGCCGAAGAAGAACTTCAAAAACTCAACCGCGCGCTTCGCGCGCACAATGATTCAAATATTGTGGCTATGCACGCCGTCAACGAAATCGATTACTTAAACCAAGTGTGCAGGATTATTTCGGAAGATTGCGGTTATCGAATGGTCTGGATAGGCTTCGCTGAACGCGATAAAAATAAAACTGTTCGCCCGATGGCTTATTCCGGCTTTGACCAGGGGTATATTGATTCCATGAAAATTACATGGGCTTCCATAAAGAGAGGGTGCGGGCCGACTGGTTCGGCTATTCGCGAAGGAACCACGCACATTTGCAAAAATATGATGACGGACTCAAAGCTTATTCCTTGGCGCAAAGAAGCGTTTAAACGGGGATACGCCTCTTCTATCGCTATTCCGCTTAAAAACAGCAATAGCACATTCGGCGCGTTGACTATTTATTCAAAAGAACCGAATTCTTTTACCAAGGATGAGGTGAAATTACTTTCGGAAATGGCCGCAGATCTTTCAAACGGAATATCAAACATCAGGATACGCAAGGCGTTGCGCGATTCGGAAACGCGTTTTCGGCGGTTGTTTGAAACTATTCAAGACGGCATGCTCATTTTAGACGCAGACAACGGTCAAATCATCGAAGCAAATCCTTATTTGGTAAAAATGCTCGGTTATCAACAAAAAGAATTTTTGGGAAGAAAGCTCTGGGAAACGAGTTTTTTTACTGACACAAAAACGGGTGAAAAAGTTTTTGATACCATCAAGACTGCTACATATGTTCAGTATGAAAATCTGATACTCAAAAAAAAGGACGGGCATCTAATAAAAGCTGAACTGATTGGCAATATATATAGCGCAAATAATAAAAAAGTAATCCAATGTAATATCCGCAACATTACCGAGCGAAAAAAGGAAGAATCAGTCGAAACACAAAGAAGACTTTTAAATCAGGAAAAATTAAAGACGCAGTTTATATCCGAAGCGACCCATGAACTTCGAACCCCGCTTGCCATAATCAGAGGCAATATTGACCTAATAGCAATACAAGAAAAATCCGGCAAGTCAAATCATGCGAAAAAATTAAAGACAATAAACGGTGAAATAGAGCATTTAACAGAGTTGCTTACGGACCTGACCTTGCTCACTTCTAAGGGCAATGAATTGCATAAAAAAATTAATCTCAAAGAAGTTGAATTATTGAAACTCATCAAACATGTAGTTAAAAGATGCGAGACGCTGGCATTTAAAAAGAAAATATTGATCCGAGTTAAAAAATCTCCGGATATAAAAATAATTGGAGATGAAACCCGCCTTGAAAAGCTTTTTTTGAATATAATTAAAAACGCTATTGCATATGGCAGGGAAGAAGGATGGATTTCAATCACTATTTCAAAAAATAAAAATTTTGCCAGTATAAGTATTGCTGATAATGGCATCGGTATTAAAGCGGATGATGTTCCGTTTGTGTTTGATCGATTTTTTAGAACCAATGAAGTTCGCACGGAAAATTATAAAGGAGTCGGGCTCGGGCTTTCTATCGCAAAATGGATTACGGAAGCTCATGGCGGTAAAATAAGCGTGGTGAGCTCTTCCGGCAAAGGAAGCACTTTCACTATATCCCTGCCGATTAACGGTACGGAATAAAAACAAATGACTCATCTTTTTGACATCGCATATCTATTCACGACCTATGGATATTTGGGTATTTTTGTCATAATTTTTCTGGAATCCGGATTATTTTTTGCTCTGCCCGGAGACAGCCTGCTTTTCACTGCCGGACTTTTTGCTTCCGTTTATAATTTCAATTTATTCTTATTGATTGCCGTCATATTTTTCGCTACTTTCTTAGGAGGATTGGGCGGATACGAAATTGGCGTTTATTTGGAAAAACTGAGAAAATTTTCTTTTTTCAAGGCGATTTTGAAAGAAGAATACATAAATAGGGCGCATGAATTCTTCGGCAAGTACGGAAAGTTCGCAATTGTTTTTTCCCGTTTTGTCCCGATTGTCCGTACATTTACTCCAATTGTCGCCGGTATCGCCCGGGTTCCTTATAAATTTTATGTTAAATATAGCTTAATCAGCTCAATTTTCTGGTCCGCAATAATAACGCTCGCTGGTTATTTCTTGGGAAGAGCGTTTCCAATCATAAAAGATTATCTTTGGGTTGTTGCCGTCCTGGTAATTTTAGTTTCTCTGGTTCCGATATTTATTGAAGTAGTAAAGGGGAGAAAGAAATAGTTTTTGAAGCGTCAAACCATTTTATTTCTTTATCTCTTTTAAACCATGTCATCTGGCGCTTGGCGTATTTAAGAGTTTCTGTAACCACCTTTTCTTCAGTAGGCTCAAAGTATTCAAAACCTAATTCATGCAATCTTTTGTTTGAAATCCCGGACCTTTTTAGTTTTTTAATTTCATTGACTAAGCCGGCCTGAAACATTTTTTTTACTCTCTGTTTTACTTTCTTATTTAACTTGTCCGGAGGTAAATATAAACCTATTTTTATGAACTTATATGGAGGCGTTGCCTCCGTAATTTCCGGAACTTTCCCGAGTGTTTTTGCGATTTCTATTGCTCTGATTAACCTGACATTATTTTTAGCATCAATATTTTTTGCTCTTTCTCTATCTAGTTTTTTTAATATATCAAAAAGTTCGGATGATGATTTTTTATCTAAAACTTTGCGGAGTTTAAGATTCGGCGGAACTTCGGGAAAAATGGTGCCTTTAGTTATCACATCAATATAGAATCCCGTGCCTCCGCAGATTATGGGAACCTTACCGCGAGAAATAATTTCTTTTATTTTTTCTTCCGCTAGTTTTTTGTATTCCACAACTGTGAATTTTTGTTTAGAATTCGCGACATCAAGCAGATAATGAGGCACACCTTTCATTTCTTTTGTTGTAATTTTGCCTGTGCCTATATCGAGTCCTTTATAGACTTGTCTAGAATCTGCGGAAATTATTTCCCCGCCGATTTTCTTCGCGATTCTAATCGCCAAATCGCTTTTACCTGTCGCAGTTTGACCCAAAATTACAATAACTTTTTTCATATCTTAAAAGCAAAACTTGTCGCAGGCATACTTTTTAGAAAGCCTTGGTAGGCGCGACGGCGCCGGACAGAGAAAATTTTCAACAGAAAATTTTTGTGCTTTATAAAAAGTATGCCAAGAAAGAGTTTTATGCATCATTTCAAAATTTTAATATCCGCGCCGATGGAATTTAGCCGTTCTGCAATTTCTTCGTAACCGCGGTTGATCATATAGACATTGCGCAAAATAGAAGTGCCTGGTGCCGCAAGCATGGAAATAAATATTACCATGGACGGGCGAAGAGCCGGCGGGCAAACGACTTGCGCGGGCTTGAGAGGCGTCCCGCCTTGGATATAAACCCGATGCGGGTCGGCTAAAGTAATATTTGCCCCCAAACGGTTCAATTCGGTGTAATATATCGCGCGATTATCGTAAACCCAGTCATGAATCATCGTCTGGCCTTTTGCTTTGATGGCGATTGGCACAAAAAAGGGTAGATTGTCTATATTTATTCCCGGGTATGGATTGGAGTGGATTTTGTCAGCCAGGGCTTTTAATTTGCTTGGGAAAATTTCAATGTCGGCGAGCCGAGTGCGCCCATTATACGAATAATATCTTTTTAAAATTTTATATTTCAAATTCATTCTTTTTAATTTTTCAAGTTCCAGGGAAAGGAAGTCAATCGGGCATCGGGTGATAGTGAGTTTTGAATCGGTGACGAGACAGGCGGAAATAAACATCATGGATTCAATCGGGTCTTCGCTGTTCCAATACTCAATATTTTTATTTATTTCTTTTATTCCATGGACTGTCAGGGTGGAAGAGCCAATTCCGTCTATTTTCACTCCCAATGTTTCCAAGAAGAAACAAATTTCCTGAACCATATAATT
>CAZKWN010000019.1:0-9598 GCA_964556605.1 uncultured Candidatus Saccharibacteria bacterium | reverse complement strand
TTGGAAGGAATCTCGCACATGACATAAACTTTTAAAGTACTATCTTTTGACCTATCCAATCCGTGCGCAATCATGACATCCGTCACTTGCTTCCCCTCTTCGGGTGTTCGGCAAAACGGAATCATCGGAACCACGTTGATAAAGCCCATATCTTCGCGCACTTTTTTCATAGCCATACACTCAAGACCAAAAGCTAGTTTGAATTTCGGGTCATAATAACGGGACGCTCCGCGCCAGCCCAGCATTGGATTCTCCTCGTGAGGTTCATACAATTCCCCGCCCATAAGCGTGCGGTATTCGTTTGTTTTGAAATCGGAGAAGCGAATAATAACTTCATGCGGGAAAAATGTCGCGGCAATTTTTGCAATTCCTAAAGCCAACTCATCCACATAAAACCGCGATTTATCTTTGTATAGAGGAGTCAGGGTATCAATTTCTTTAAGCAATTTTGTGATGTATGGAGTTTTCTTTCCGGATTTTAATTTTTGATAATCAAGTAATGCGTTCGGGTGAAAGCGGACATGCGACGCAATGATAAATTCCAATCTCCCCAAACCAACCCCCTCTACCGGCAGAGCATGATTCTTAAACGCCTCATCGGGAGAGCCGATGTTTACCATTATTTTTGTGGCTGGTTTCGGTATTTTATCCAGACGGTGCTCTATAACATCAAAAGGAATAATACCCTCATACACATCGCCCACTTTGCCGGAAGAATCCACCGTTACTTCTTTCCCATTTTTTAATACTTTCGTGGCATCATTCGTCCCAACGATACAAGGAATACCAAGCTCTCGCGACACGATGGCGGCATGAGAAGTACGCCCGCCTTTATCCGTCACGATAGCCGATGCTATTTTCATAATCGGCTCCCAGTCCGGGTCGGTAATTTCAGTCACCAGCACTTCCCCTTTTTTGAATGAAGAAATTTGCTTAGCGTTGTGCAAGACACGGACCTTGCCCGAGCCGATTTTTGAGCCGACGGCAATACCGCTTGCCAATACTTTGCTGGTCTTCTTCAACCTGTATTCTGTTAACACATTTTTATCGGCAACGGAAGCAACCGTCTCGGGACGGGCCTGCACAATGAACAGCTCGCCTGTTTTGCCGTCTTTTGCCCATTCAATATCCATCGGCTGGTAGTGACCGTCTTTTTCTGAAAAATATTTTTCTATCTGATAACACCACTTCGCAAGTTTTACCACTTCTTCGTCTGTAATAGAAAATTTCTCTTCTTCCCCCCGAGATACTTTTTGCGTTTTTGTCCCATTCTTCGCATAGACAAGCTTGATGTTTTTCTTGCCGATATTTTTTGCGATTATAGGATTTTTTGTTCCGTTGTCTAATGAAGGCTTGAAAATCATAAACTCATCGGGGATAACTTCCCCTTGCACAATGAATTCCCCCAAGCCGTATATTCCGTTTATTAAAATAACTTTGTCAAAACCTGTTTCCGTATCAATCGTGAAAGCGACACCGGAAGATGCTTTGTCGGAGCGTACCATACATTGGATTCCGACAGAAAGCGCAACATCAACATGCGAGAACCCTTTGTCTTGCCTGTAGGAAATAGCCCGGTCGGTAAAAAGCGAAGCGATGCATTTTTTTGTCGCCACGAGCACGTTTTTGATACCGGACACATTCAGGAAAGTCTCTTGTTCTCCGGCAAATGAAGCGCCGGGAAGATCCTCGGCAGTAGCCGAAGAACGTACTGCCACATCTCTATTTTTCCCGTATTTTTCTTCCATTTCGGCATAGGCTTTGGCGATGGCATCATCAAGGTCCTGCGGTAATTCGGCTTTTAGAATCGCTTCGCGGACTTTTTTTCCGTGAATTTGGAGGTTGCGAATATCTTTTGTGTTTAAATCAGCAAGAATTCCCTTTATTTCCTCGTCCAGACCGGTTTGTTTGAAAAAGTGGCGATAAGCATCGGCGGTAAGAGCAAATCCATTCGGCACGTTCACACCAAGAGGCACAAGATGGGAAAACATTTCTCCCAGCGCGGCATTTTTACCTCCAACCGACGGAACATCGACAATCCCCACCTCATGAAACCACTTTACAAAATTTCCTGCGTTTTCTTCTGCCATAAATAACTATGATTTTAATCCCACGCCAAGGCGGGGCAAGCTAATAATTTTTTCTAACCTTTTATACTTTACCATTCTTTCGGGCTTCATGGGAGAACCGGCCTTCATTCCAAAACAATTAAAGGCAAAAGCAAGGTCGGCAATGAAATCGTCGTCTGTTTCCCCGCTTCTATGAGAAACAATCAGCTCAATATCATTTTCGCGGGCTAATTGCATGGTTTCCAAAGTCTCGGAAAGCGTGCCGATTTGGTTTGGCTTGATAATCATTGCGTTTATGCTTCCCTTTTCTATCGCCTCTTTGAGAAGCGATACATTTGTGACCGTTAAGTCATCCCCAACTACAAAAAGACTGTCGTTATTTTCTTTAAATTTTCCCTCGGCCCATAGCCTACGGGCGAGGCTGAAATCCTCAAAATCTTCTTCGTCAAACGGATCTTCTATGGAAAGCAAATTAAATTCTTTTATTAGAGAGCTATAAATATTCATCAATTCTTCTTTGGCAACTTCTTTATCTTCTATTTTATATTTTCCATTTTCATAAAAAGACGAAGAAGCCACATCAAGCGCGAGTCTGACTTTGCCTTCCAGATTATTTTCCTTTATAGCCTCATTTAAGTACATAAGAGGTTTTCTGATGTTGCTTATTTTTGGAGCATAACCTCCTTCGTCGCCCAGAGTAAGAGAATCTTCTCCCAATTCTTTGCCGATAATTTCTTTGAGAGAATTTTGTATTTTAATTCCCATATCAACTGCCTCGGAAACATCATCCGTGTCCGGCACGATATGATATTCCTGAAAAGCTAGCTTGAAGGTTTTCACATGTTTGCCTCCATTTATTAAATTCATATACAAATAAGGAACTTTTCTGGAGGGTTTTATTTCCGCTAATGTCCGCAGGTGTTCATATGTTTCAATCCTTTGCGCTTTGGCCGCAGTTTTAGCGCAAGCGACACTAACTCCTATCATAGAATTCCCGCCAAGGTTGTCTTTATTTGGAGTGCCGTCTAATTTAATCAAGATTCTGTCTATTTCTTTTTGATTTAAAACATCCTGGCCGATTAGAGCTTTTGATATTACTTCATTCACCTTCAAAATCGCCTTGCTGTTTTCAATAACATGCGCTTCGTGAGCGCCCGTAGAAGCTCCTGAAGGCACAGAAAAGCTATCGGATGTATCATCTGACCAAACCGTCACTTTTATCGTAGGATTCCCTCGTGAATCCTTAATTTCTTCCGCAAGAATTTTAGTGATTTTATTTTCCATCCCATTAGAAATTTAATTTATTAAAATATATCAATAACTCCCCGACCTGTGAATTTCTAACGGGACAAGTTATGCTTTTAATTTTAGCATATTTTTGCTAGTATAAACAAACATATGAAAGACCGATCAACTGCCGCCAGAAACGACGTAATGCAAGAAATATATAAAGGGATTTTGAAGCC
The DNA here is from genome assembly GCA_964556605.1 of uncultured Candidatus Saccharibacteria bacterium. Taxonomy (GTDB): domain Bacteria; phylum Patescibacteriota; class Minisyncoccia; order Phycocordibacterales; family UBA9973; genus UBA9973. The sequence continues at coordinate 6,063 of CAZKWN010000019.1, read as the reverse complement.
CATTTTGTTTAAATTTGACCCGGAAACTATTCACGGCTATTTTCTTGCAATTGGACAATTTATCGGCAAACATGCCGTAACCAAAAAAATATCCGGTTTTTTCTGGAATTACAAAAATCCATCTTTGGAGCATAATATTCTGAATATTAATTTTAAAAATCCTGTAGGCTTGGCAGCCGGTTTTGATTATGAAGCCAAACTGACGCAAATCCTGCCGACAGTCGGCTTCGGCTTTGAGACAATCGGCACGATTACCAATAAAGCATATGAAGGAAACGTGAAACCGCGCCTCGGCAGGCTTATCAAATCGCGCTCGCTTTTGGTCAATAAAGGTTTCAAAAATCTCGGAATAAAAGAAACATTAAAAAATCTCGAGGGGTTAAATTTTAAAATTCCAATCGGACTAAGCATTGGCGTTACAAATACCCCCGCACTCTCTGGCCAAGATGATGCTATCCGAGATATCGTAGAATCATTTGAAGCCACAGAAAATTCTACGGTTCCTTTTGGCTACTATGAATTAAATATAAGCTGTCCGAATTTGCAAGTTGAAGTGGAATTTTACTCGCCCGAAAGCTTAGATGCACTTTTGAATGCCGTGACAAAAAAAAGTTTAAGCAAACCACTTCTCATAAAAATGCCGATAGATAAAACTGATGCCGAAGTGCTTCAAATGCTAAAAGTTATAGAAAAATATCCGGTGGCAGGCGTAATATTCGGCAATCTGCAGAAAAACAAAAATGATCCGGCTCTTGACCCTTCCGAAGTTGTGCGTTTTACCAAAGGCTTCTATAGCGGAAAGCCGACAGAAAAAAGATCAAACGAGCTGATTTCTCTAGCTTATAAAACATCCGGCAGGAAACTAATAATAATCGGTTGCGGCGGAGTCTTCTGCGCGGAAGACGCATATAGAAAAATAAAACTCGGAGCATCGCTGGTGCAAATGATTACCGGCATGATATTCGAAGGCCCGCAAGTAATCAGCGACATAAACCTCGGGCTCGCAAAACTTCTCAAGGCTGATGGGTATAAAAATATTTCAGAAGCGATAGGAAAAGAATAAAAATTATTTCTTCGTCAATAAAATCATCAAGTCAGAAACATTCGCGCCGGTGGGGTCGGTGAATATAATGTCGCCGGTTTTTTGGAAGAAATTATAGGAATCGAAACGAGAGGAATAATCATCCACATCCAGGTTTAGTTTTTTTACTTTTTCCATTGTATTTTTATCTACAATAGCTCCGGCAGAATCGCTATTGTCCGCGCCATCTGACGCGAACGATATGAATACGGAATTATCATTAACCAATTCCATCCTTACCGCTTCTAGCGCCATATGTAAATTTCTGCCTCCCTTCCCCGCATTTTTCAGAACGGTAACGCGCGGTTCACCGGCTGCCAGAACGACATAGTTTTCTCTTTTAGAAAAAGAATCAACAGAAAATATTTTCCTGAGCGCAACACCAACTTCATCATATAGTTCGGTTGATAAAATATCCACCGAAAAATCAAGGTCTTGTGCTTTCTTCGCCATCGCCTCTACGGCAGTATTATTGGAAACAAGGACAAAATTATGAACTTTCTCAAAATACTTGTCCTCCTTCGGCGTTTCAATTAAACTAAAATCTCCCAGATTGTTTTCGGCAATAAATTTCTGAGCTAGTGCCACTGTCGTATCGTCCTTATATGTCGGACCTGAAGCCACATTTTCAAAAGCATCTCCCGGCACATCCGAGAAGATAAGCCCGACGACAGTCGCCGGATAGGCGATTTTTGCCAAACCTCCGCCTTTTAAGAGAGACAGATGTTTTCTGATTGTATTCATCTGTGAAATCGTCCCGCCGAATTTTAAAAAAGCATCGTAAAGTTTTACGCCTTCCGTGTATTCGCTCTCCGGATAGCAAAGCAACGCCGAGCCTCCGCCGGAGGCAAGAACGATAATTAAATCTTCCTCAGTAGAATCTTTAATTATTTCATATATCTTTTTTCCGGCTTCAAAATTAGCTTCACTCGGCCTCGGATGGGTACCGGCAAAAATTTCAATATATTTGCAATCAACTTTCTCCAAACCAACGACAGCCCCGTCTGTAATTCCGGACCCTAAAATCTTTTCCATGGCCATAGCCGCTTCGCAGGAAGATTTGCCAAAACCGACAACTTTTATTCTTTTGAATTTTGATAAGTCAAAACTCTTATCTTCAATAAGAAGAATATTATTCTCCAGTTTTATTTTATTTTTTATTACGCTCTCTGTGTTTATGGCATCTAATCCACTTTCTATTATTTCTAATGCCAATTGGCGATTCGGAGTTGTTGCTAACTCATTATAATTTTTAAATAAATTACTTTGCATTTTATTATTTCACCAAATTCTGCGCGCTTCCAGATGTAAATCCTTTAATATTTTCTGCCGTAGTTTTTATAATTTCCATCTGCGCCTCTTTGGAATAAAAAGCAATGTGCGGAGTGATAACCACGTTCGGCATTTCTATCAATACGCGGTCTTCTAGAAGAGTTTTGTAATCTTTAACCATGCTGGATTTTTCTTCAGAAGCTAGTATTTCCATTTCTTCTTTTAATTCCCTCTCGCCTTCCAACACATCAAGCCCGGCGCCGGCGATAATTCTCTCTTTCAATCCCCAAATTAAGGCATCAGTATCAACAAGCTCTCCGCGAGCCGTGTTTATCAGATAAATTCCTTTTTTCATTTTTGAAATATTCTGCTTGTTTATCAAATGATGATTTTCTTTAGTATAAGGGGCATGCAAAGTCAATGCGTCTGATTCGGATAAAACCTCATCTAAATTTTTGTAGACAAAATCATTGTCTTTGGCGAAATTCATATCGGGGAATAAATCATAGGCTACAACATTCATCCCGAAACCTTTGGCAATTTTTATGACATTTTTTCCTATCTTGCCCGTGCCGACAACTCCGAGAGTTTTGCCATTCAAATCAAAACCCTGAAGCGGAAATATGGAAAAATCGCCTTCTTCTTTCAATTGGCGGTCAGCATCAAATATTTTTCGCGAAAGATTTAGAAGAAGCGCAAAAGCAAATTCAGCCACGGTGTGCGAGCCGTATGCCGGAACATTGGAAACTTTTATTCCTTTGGTCTCACAGCAAGCGACATCAATATGGTCAAAGCCTGTTGAGCGAGTGGCAATAAATTTCAAATTTGGCAAAGAATCAATAATATTTTTATCTAAAACTGAATTTATAAAAATAGACACAACCTCGGCGTCTTTTGCTTTCTCGATATTGCTTTCAGTCAATTTTTCTTCGTAAAGAGTAATATCCACGCCGGCAAAAAGTTCCACAAAAACAGACTGTTCTGTTTTCGGCACCTCAAAAAATGTGATTTTCATAGGTTTATTATACTCTAATATTTTATTAATTCAAAAGAAAGTGAAAAATTCTTTGGGTAATATGAAGGTTTTGAATCAATACATTTGAGCTTGACAAATAGGCTGTTTATAGTGTATAATATGGAGGTAAAGTTATTAAAGCTTAAGTTCGTTCCAAGGAGAATAAACCGATGAAGCGTGTCAATTTCGCAGTTGTCATCGTTTGGATGGCTTTGTTTATGCTGTCCATCCGTCCGAGTTCAGGTGAGTTCAACGTGCTTGACCGTGCCGTTTATCATTTCAATAGTTCGGTGTGGAGCATTTGTTATTCCTGCACCACACCTCCTAGGGTGTTGTACTCTGGGAACGCAACCATGGAACAGTTTAATTCACTGGAAGACCCCGGTATGACACACGCGATTCTGATCAATAGTTTCTGGTGGGTCGTGTTCTTTATGGCTGCCGTTAATATAGCCTTCTATTCAGGCAAGAATCGTTACGACGGCTGTCTCAACATTCCCCTTCCGCAGTTCCTTCGCGACTGGAGAGAAAAAAGAAAACACGACACACTTCAGAAGTCTGTTGTGCAGACTTAAAAGCACACCGCGTGTTTGGGTGTAAAGATTTATCATCCCCGTATTAGACGGAGCCCCGGCTCGTTTATGCGGGGTTTTGTTTTGGATAAATTTAAATCGCTAGGCAAGACCTAGTCGTTTTTTATTTGAATAAGTTTTTTAGAAAACCCCAGAATCCTGAAGAAGCAGGAGCCGAGGCGGGAGGCGGGTTTGTATTGTCTAAAATCACGATTTCGTCTTCCCCTTGTTTCGCCAGACCGAAATTTTCCCGGAAAACTTGTTCCTTGCCTTGGTCTGTGTTCAGGTTATTTATATCGGATGTAAGTTTTTCTTTTTGTTGCTGTAATGCTGTAATTTGGTCTTCAATTACTTTTTTATTTTTTTCCGTTTCCTGCATTTTATTCCAAAAACCCCAGACGCTCCAGGCAAAAACAAGTATTCCAATCCCCAAAAGGATTAAAATGGGTTTTGACTGGAGTATGTCCCTCCACATTCTTTTTCGTTGAAAATTCCTCATATTGTGATAATATATAGTATATGCTTTTCAATAAAAAAAACCAAAAGAAAATACAGATTATCTGGATGGTACTGAGCATCTTGGTGGTGCTCGGAATGATAATGCTCTATTCTCCTATTTTTAGACCTCAATAAAAAGTTCGTAAAGTTTTTAAAGTTCATAAAGTAGAAAGTAAATGCTAAATGCATATTCTTTCAACTTTTCACTTTATAACTTTCTACTTGTCGTTAGACGACCGCATCATTTTTAAGAACACATCTTGCGGAATATTTACCCGGCCTCTTTCTTTCATTTTTTTCTTTCCTTTCTTCTGCTTCTCGCGAAGCTTCATTTTGCGGGTAATATCGCCTCCATACATGTGCTGAGTGACATCCTTTTTCATACCGGACTTTGTGCGGGAAGAAATAATCCGCCCGAGCGCGCGTCCCTGAATTTTCATAGTGAACATTTGCCGAGGAAGCAGGCCGTCCAGCCTTTCTACTGCATTTTCTGCTTCAGTTTCGGCTCTTTTTTTGGAAATAACTCTGGAAAAAGCCGGCACGACTTCATCAGCGACAAGCAAGTCAAGCCTGGTAACGTTCGCTTCGCGCATCTCCCCTATTTCATACGAAATTGAACCGTAGCCCGAAGAAGTGCTTTTTAATTCATCAAAGAAATTGCGCATGAGTTCGCGAAGCGGCATTTTGACGGACAAAGTAGAGCGGTTGTCTCCGAAATTCTCCGTATCGCCAACCTCTCCTTCGTGGTCAAACAATAATTGCATAATGTTGCCGACATACTGGAGAGGAGTAATTATTTTTAAATCTACCCATGGCTCAAAAACTTTCTCGATAAGTCCGTCGTCAGGAAAAAAATACGGAGAGTAAATTTTTTCTTTTTTCCCATTTTTAAGAAGCACTTCGTAAGTGATTGAAGGCGTCGTAATGACCAGCTCCAGGTTGAATTCCCGCTTCAATCTTTCGGTGATAATTTCCAAATGGAGCATACCTAAAAATCCGCATCTAAATCCCCGGCCGAGCGAGCCTGAAGATTCTTCTTCGTACGAGAAAGCCGAATCGGAGAGTTTTAATTTTCCCAACGCAAGTTTCAATTCCGCGAAATCGTCCGCGTCTTCCGGAAAAACAGAAGCCCAGACCACTGGCAGAGGCTGCATATAACCCGAAAAGGCCGGCAATGGATTTCTGAAACCGGTAATGGTGTCGCCGACCGACGCGATGCCCGGCTTTTTTATGCCGGTAACGATGTAGCCCGTGTCTCCCGCAGACAGGAAATCTTTTGGCGTTTCCTCGGGAGAAAAAGTACCGACTTCCAGATCCGTAAATTTCTCGCCCGAGACCGCAAAAAGCAAACTGTCGCCTTTCGCGACCCTGCCGTCAAAAACCCGCACGAAAACTATCACCCCCCGGTGATTTGAATATTTAAAATCAAAAACAAGCGCGCGGAGTGCGTCGGACGTTTCCCGACGTCCGACGTCTAGTGATTCCGACGTCGGACGTCTGTAGGTTTCTTTCGGTTCCGGCACACGCTTTATAACTTCCTTCAAAAGATTTTCTACTCCTTCCCCTGTGCGTCCGGAAACTAATAAAACTTCGTCTGGGTCGCAATTTAAAAGCTCTACAACTTC
>CAZKWN010000018.1:0-9712 GCA_964556605.1 uncultured Candidatus Saccharibacteria bacterium | reverse complement strand
CGACTCCGGCTTTGACGATTGGACTTGGCAATATTACTCCTGGCACGGTCAATGGACTGACGATTACCGCCAATGGAACAAATACCTTAAATATTTCTGCGGGAGATATGTTAACTATTTCAAAAACAATGAGTTTTACTGCTGCTGATGATACTGGTGTCTATACTCTTCCAACAGGAACGGCAACACTAGCATCACTTGGAGCTAACACATTTACCGGTACCCAGACGATGACTTCTCCTGCCATTACGACTCCTGCATTCACCGGATCATTTAGTGGAACATATACAATTGGCGGAACACCGACTATCGGCGCTGCTACTTGGAGTGGAACGCAATCCGCAGGCGGGAATCAGCTAAACAATGTCATTATCGGTACCACTACCCCTTTAGCTGGATCTTTCACAACACTAGGTGCAACTGGAGCCCTCACGGTAGGTGGTGCTTCATCTTTAGCCAACACCACAATTGCAGGTGCTGCCGCCACTACCGCCTTGACTATCACACAGACGGCGCGCACCTCGGGCGTACTGCCTTACATCAAGTGGACGATACCGACTGATACGGGACAGACTGCCGCCACGGAATCCCCCGGACTTCAGGTTGTTTCTGGCACCCGAACATGGGCTACGACCGGCACAGTAGCGCTTCAGCGGGAGAATTTCTTTGCCGGGCCCACCTACGCAAGTGCTTCCGCTTCCCAAACATTCACCGATGCCTTTACTCTCTATGCCACTCCGCCAATCGCAGGCACCAATGCAATCTTCACTCGCGGTCACACATTGGGTATCGTAGATTCTACCAGCGCATCTTCATCCATCACGGGAGGATTAGTTGTTGCCACAACCCTTGGCACGGCTGCTACCTCAGTTGGTATCGGGGGCGGTAACATTAATGCTGGAGGAGCCCTCACGGTAGGTGGTGCTTCATCTTTAGCCAACACCACAATTGCAGGTGCTGCCGCCACTACCGCCTTGACTATCACACAGACGGCGCGCACCTCGGGCGTACTGCCTTACATCAAGTGGACGATACCGACTGATACGGGACAGACTGCCGCCACGGAATCCCCCGGACTTCAGGTTGTTTCTGGCACCCGAACATGGGCTACGACCGGCACAGTAGCGCTTCAGCGGGAGAATTTCTTTGCCGGGCCCACCTACGCAAGTGCTTCCGCTTCCCAAACATTCACCGATGCCTTTACTCTCTATGCCACTCCGCCAATCGCAGGCACCAATGCAATCTTCACTCGCGGTCACACATTGGGTATCGTAGATTCTACCAGCGCATCTTCATCCATCACGGGAGGATTAGTTGTTGCCACAACCCTTGGCACGGCTGCTACCTCAGTTGGTATCGGGGGCGGTAACATTAATGCTGGAGGAACGCTGACGGTACCAAACATCACTGCAACTAACCTCTCCAGTAGCAACGCTACCGGCGGTGTATGTTGGACAACTAGCACTAACATTCTTACTCGCGCAAGTTCTTCCTGTGCAACCGGCTCCGATGCTCGTATAAAAACTAACATTATACCACTCTCAGATTCCCAAGGACTCTCTGCGCTTGATCAGCTGAAGCCTGTTTCTTTCGAATACATTGATCCTGATACCTGGAGTCCGGGCGTGCACGAAGGTTTTCTTGCTCAGCAAGTACTTCCATTTTTTCCAAGAATGGTCGGCATGACTTCACCAACGCCGCTTACTCCTGATGGAACATATACCATAAGCTATGGTGACTTCATTGTGCCCGCAATTAAAGCTATCCAAGAAATTTCAGCCGGATATTCACTTACTAATCCCGGAAGTGGCGCAGCTGCTACCATCGCGAGTTCTTATCAAGGTACTACTACACCAGCCATGACTATTGATGAGCAAGGAAATCTAACTTTGGGTAATTACGGGCCAGGAGTGTTGGTTGTCGATGCTGATGGTAAAGTGACATCTTCTTCCGATTTGACTTCGGGCATACAAGATTTAAATGATAAACTATCAACACTTCAAGACCAGCAACTTCTTCTTGGTGATATTTCACAAACTGATGGTCTTCAGACACTTATTGAAACAATTCAAACAGAGAATGCGCACAATCCGGTAGCGATTATTTCAGACAAGATTAGTACGGGAAAAAATTTCCTAGTTGATTTTACTGCCGCGCGGGTGACTGCAATTCGAGGATATTTTGACGAAACATTTGCAAATAAAACTCACCAAAAAACACTTTGCATCGGTGATACAAATAATGGAGGAGAGACGTGTATCACAAAAACAGAACTTGATAAATTGCTTCAAAATCAAAATCAAACGGCAAATGTTTCAGCCTCGACACCAACACCTGACCCAACATCAACACCAAACACGGACATAACAACTGATTCAATTCAAACTTCTGCACCTAACACAACGCCATCACCAGATGCAAGTACAGAGATAACGCCAGACCAAACATCTCCAACTACCGACTCTACTTCTTCGTCCGTTCCTGACACGACCGCACCATCTTCTCCGACAGATTCAGGACCTACCGTTTCATCTTCAGCAACTCCAGCTCAGTAATCTCTTGCATAATGGTTTTTAATTTATTACAATGAGAACGAGAGCGGTATTATTATTTTAATTTATAAGATTTATTTATGGACAGAAAAAAAATTATTGACAGGGCGGTCATAGTAATTGCAGTGGTTGCCATTATTCTTGCCGGCTATTTTTATTATCAAGTGCGCATATTGAAGCAAAATCCGCAAATAGTTGCGCAACGACAGACAGCTGATCTTATCGCGAAGGTTTCCAGGTTGATAGTGCTTCCTACCGGTGAAGTGCCAACAATCGCGACAGTCTCTGACCCGTCGGCCTTAAAGAATCAGGCATTTTTTGCTCTTGCGCAAAAGGGTGATGAGGTTTTGATATATAATCAGGCGAAAGAAGCGATTTTATACAGCGTATCGTTGAATAAAATTATTGACGTAGCGCCACTTAATATAGGTGCGCAACAAGCAGTAACACCGCCAGCAACAAACCCAGCAACTCCGATAGTTCCGACAACTCTGACGACTCCCAAAACTCCAACAACTCCAACCAAAAAATAGTTGGTTGGACGAAGTCATCTAAGGATGCTTTTAGGTGGATAATAAATGAACTTCTTAGATAAAAAACATCAAAACAAAGAATTAAAGAAGAATGTTTTATTTTTCAAAATTTCTCTTTTAATTATATTTGGGTTGATGTTTTTTACTTTTGCGAAAGCGGATTTCACCAGCCAGAATTTTATAATGGAAAATCCGACAACGATGATAGGGGGAGTGCAGTCTTCTTCTCCAAGTTTTCGGTCTTTTAGCATAACCGGGCAATTGGAAAACGGCCAAAGTTCCAGCAATTACTTTATTCAAAATTCCGGTTTCATGTATTTTCCGGAAGCTACTTCTCCGGTTGTTTCTACTACGCCAGGTGACGCTCAAGTAATTCTGAATTGGACTCCGGCAGCCGGAATTTTAGCCAATATTACGAATTATGACGTAGGCATGAGTACGAGCTCCGGCGGGACTTATACATATACTTCCGTCGGCAACGCGCTCTCTTACACTAAAACAGGTCTCAAGAATGGCATGCAGTATTTCTTTAAAGTTCGTTCGTATGCCACGGGACTTTTGTTGAGCGAATCAGCCGAAGTAAGCGGGACTTCGGTCACCCCCATCCAGATGACTTCCAGCTCAACTACCGACTCAATTAACCCTACCAAAATCATTTCTGAATCTTTGCACAGCCTGGAAGGAACAACGGCAACAATAAATATTTCTCCCAACACCTTAGCAGATGAGGACACTTATAAAGTTTCATTGTATTCTTTTCCTGAAACTGAAGTTACCGCGACGCTCCCTGTTCCCAGCGGTAAGGCCGCAGCTTCGACTATGTATAACTTTAGTGTTTATAGTGAAAGCAATTTAACAGCAGTTAGCAACTTTACCGAACCCGTCACGATTAGTGTTTCTTACACTGCCACAGATGTGTCTAATTTAGTTGAATCAAGCCTGGCTCTTTATAGTTGGGATGGCAGCCAATGGACAGCTTTAAGCAACCAAGTGTTGGACACTGTCAATAACACTATTAGCGGTGCCACCATGCATTTTAGTAATTTTGCTATTTTGGGCACCCCGGTAGTACCAACTTCTCCTTCTTCTCCGCCGTCTGGCGGTGGTGGCGGTGGCGGCGGCGGGCCGGGAAATAACAATATAGTAAGTAGCACGGGCGTAGTCATTTCCGGCCGGGCTTACCCTCTGAGTAAAGTGACTGTTCTAAAAGACGGGCAACTGGCTATTTCAACAATTGCCGGCCCGGATAGTAATTTCTCGGTGACTCTCGGCAACCTTTCCGCCGGACAATATACTTTTTCCGTTTACGGCGAGGATAAAAGCGGACTGCGCTCATCTCCGTTCACTTTTCAGGTTTCTGTAACCTCCGGGGTGACTACAAATGTCAGTGGCGTGTTTATCACTCCGACCATTTCGGTTGATAAAAGCGAAGTAAAAAAGGGCGAAAATATAGCGATTTTCGGACAAAGTGCTCCGTCCTCGCAGATTGTTATCAGTGTTCACTCCCAGCCTGAATTTTTTAAGAATGTAACCAGTGATTCAAGCGGTGTATATTTGGAAAATCTGGATACCTCGGTTCTGGATTTAGGCCAGCATTTAACAAAATCTAAAACATCGAAAGATGGCCAAATTAGTCCTTTCAGCGACGAGGTTAGTTTCGTTGTAGGGACCAAGGATGTTCTGGCGAACAACACAAAAAAAATCTCAAAATCCGACCTGAACGGAGACGGGAAAACCAATTTGATAGATTTTTCCATTCTTGCTTTTTGGTATAAAAAGAAAAATCCGCCCGCGAATGTTGATTTAAATAAAGACGGCTTGGTGAATTTGGTTGATTTTAGTATCATGGCTTTCAATTGGACCGGATAAAATATGAAAAAGGCATTTTTAATTATATTAATAGCAGCTTGGTTCTTACCTCTAGTATCTTTCGCGGCGGATATATCTTTCAGCTCGGATAAAAATAATTTTATCCCAAATGAAGATTTTTTTGTGCAAGTATTTTTAGACACGAGGGGTGCGGTGATCAACGCCGTGGAGGGAACAATTGCATTTAATCCGGACATTTTAAATTTAAAGGAAATCAGGGATGGCAATTCGTCTATTAATTTCTGGGTAGAAGAGCCGCACAGCGCCGTGGACGGGAAAATTGATTTCTCCGGGATAGCGACCGGAGGGTTCTCCGGATCAAAGCAATTTTTGTTCGGTTTTGTGCTCCAAGCCAAAAAAATAGGCAACGGGTCTATTTCCTTCAGCAACATGCAGGTTTTGCAAAATGACGGATTGGGCACGAAAATAGAAACCACAGAAAGCCCGTTTTCTTTTTCTGTTTCCGAAGATTCAAACGGTTCTGTGCCGGAAGATTTAAAAATAAAAGATACCAGCCCGCCGGAGAATTTTATCCCATTTATCGCCAATAATGAAGCGGTATTTGACGGAAAGTATTTTGTCGCATTTAGTACTGTGGATAAAGGTACGGGTATTGACCACTATGAGGTCAGAGAAAGTTTCTGGGGCTGGGGCGGCAATTATGTTACCGCGGAAAGCCCGTATCTTTTAAAGGACCAAACACTCAAAAGCAAAATATATATTAAAGCCGTTGACAAGACCGGCAATGTGAGAATAGTTGAAATTGGCGCGCAAAACAAGCTTGTATACTTCCTACAGGGTTTGATTTGTGGTATAATCCTACTTGTATGTATCTTTGTGTCCCAAAAAATATGGCAAAGATTTATTCATTAGCGATATTCTTCTTACTTTTTACTTTCTCTCCATTTGTCGTCCATGCCGCAAGTCTTTCAATAATTCCGGCGACCGGAAGTTTTAGCGTCGGAGACGCGGTTTCCGTTAAAATTATCGTTACATCCAACAATGTTCCTTTTAATGCGGTCTCCGGAACCGTATCATTTCCTCCATCTATTTTTTCTATAGAGTCTGTTTCAAAAGTTGGCTCTGTCCTAAATTTTTGGGTGACTGATCCGGCTATTTCAAAAACCACAGGTACTGTAAAATTTGAAGGCGTGGCCTTGGGAGGTTTTACGGGGCTTACCGGCACGGTGCTTACCGTAAATCTTCGCGCAGACTCAGCCGGTGCAGGAACAGCCTCTTTTGAGTCCGGGCAGATATTGGCCAATGACGGGCAGGGGACGGATATTACCGGCAACTTAGATAGCGCCACTTTTAATGTTAATGAAAAAGAAATTCTGCCTAAAAATACAATTCCGCTGGTCCCAAAGACGGCTCCGGCTCCCACTGCCTCATCTCTACCGATAGCAGAAGAGCCTGCGCAACCGGCGCCCAGCTTAAATCCGCCGGAAATTTCCATCGGTACAAAATATGGGGCGCTGGCAATAGTGGGAACCTCGGATTATCCGCAAGCGCAGACGCTCATAACTTTCATGGCGGAAGACGGGGTAAAAATATTCATTCTGAGTACTACTGAGACAGACGGGAGTTTTGATGTTCTGGTTCCTAGCTCGTTAAAGCGGGGAAATTACATCGTGACCTCGGTGATGATAAAAGCGGATAAGACAAATAGCGATGTATCAAATACGATTACCATAGATGTCGGTAATGTTTTTTCCGACATTGGATGGCAGACGGAATTGTTAATCGCACTCCTCGTTCTTGCCATATTGTATCTTCTCTTGCGCATCCATTTTCATTTCATGGCAAATGACAACAAAGATAGGGGATTTGACAAGGGAAAATTGCAGGATGCCGAGAAAGTTATCCACAAATCGTTTGATATTCTTCGTGAAGATGTCACGGAATACGGCAGTGAAAAATTAACCGCCGCTGAGCACAAACACTTGGCTGAAATTAAAAAAGATATTTCCGATGCGGAGAAAATAATTGATAAAAATGTAAAAGATATTTAATACAATGATTTTCGAAACAAAAAAAAGACTATTCGTGGCATTGGTATTATTGCCTTTCGCTTTTTATTTTGTTCATTGTTCTTTTTTACATGCTCAAAGTATTAATGTTGATGCTTCACAATTATTGGCTCATGTGGAAGTATCTTTATCACCCAGTTCCGGAAGTTTTATAGAGGGTTCCACTTTCCAAGTCCCGGTTGTAATTAATACAAAAAACAAAAGCATCAACGGGATAGAAGTCAAAATTAACTTTGACAAAAACAAGCTTTCTATCGTAAATCCTGCAGGCGGGACATCCATTATTGGTGTTTGGGTGGCGCCGCCAAGTTTTGACAATACTCTCGGCACAGTGAGCTATTCAGGAGTTATTCCGGGCGGCATTACGACAGGGGGCGGACTTATCGGGACAATCACCTTTAAAGCCAAGGTTCCGGGAGATGCTGTTGTGTCCATTAATTCCAGTTCAAAGATTTTATTGAATGACGGGCTGGGTACTTCCGCTGTCCTTGATTTGGGCAGAGCTGACTATAATATTTTAGTCAAACCGCCCGAGGGAGTGCAAATATTTTCGCAAACACATCCGATTCAGCAAGATTGGTATAACAACAACACTCCCACTTTGTCTTGGGTGGAAGACCCCGGCGTGACGGGTTTTAGTTATGTTCTCGATAATGCGCCGAACACAATTCCGGGAAATACTATCAATACAACAGACACCACCAAAACATTCGAGTCTTTAGCCGATGGACTTTGGTATTTTCACATAAAGGCGTTTAAGGCTGGCGCATGGGGAACAACCGGGAATTTTTTAATACGGATAGACGTTTCTCCCCCGGCGCAATTCAAACCCCAAAGCAACTATCTCGTTAGTTCTGCTATTATGGCCGACCGGACTCTTATATCTTTTAATACTACGGACAATTTATCGGGAATAGACCATTACGAGATTGGAATTATAGATAAAAGCCAGCCACCGACAGTGTCCCCGGTTTTTGTACAGGCCGAAAGTCCGTTTCAGGTACCTTTAAGCGCAGGCGGAAAGCTTCAGGTAATTGTGCGTTCTTTTGATAAAGCGGGAAATGTCCGCGATGAAAAAGTAGATGTGCAAATACCTTTTGCTATGCAAACATTTATCCAAAAATACCTGATATATATATTGATTGGGATTATTCTTTTGGGATTTGTTATTCTGATTATCCATTATCTGGCCGGGTACCACATAATTCGGTATATCAACAAAGTTAAGCAAATGATGAAGAAAGAAGAGACAGAAGAAGCCAAAAAAACTATTTTGAGTGAAGTGAAAGAGTAAAGAAAACCCCCCGTTTTTAGGCGGGGGATTCTCATTTTTTTTGCAGGCATCTATAAGCCGAATTTTGTGGTCCGACCGAAGTCGGACGATAGCAATTTATCTAGGCCCTAAATTACTCTAGGACTCAAGCGATTCTCTCCGACCTGGGTCGGAGCACGATCTTGCACACGCGTAAGTATTTTGCCGTTTCACCCCTCCGACCTAAGTCGGAGGATTCGTCACTGTTCGCAACTCTGTCCTTGCGGACGACGGGCGTTACCCGCTACGTTTGTCTCGATATAATCAAGACTGTGTGTTCGGACTTTCCTCTCCGACTTTACGTCGGAGTAGCTATCCAATGCCTGCGTTTCAAATAATAGCATACTTGCTTTATTTTTGCGAGTATGCTATACTAACCCTGTGAGTGTAAGGCAATTCTTACATTTATCGTGAACAACATAAGTGCCGCAAAAAGCGCTCCTTCGGGAGCGCTTTTTGTTTTTTTGGCACTTGCTTGCTAAACTTAAAATAATTTTATATAATTGTTGCATGTCTGAAGGATATCATTTGGGTAATATTGGAAGTAATGCTGGGAGGCCTCCTCTTACGGCAGAGCAGATTAAAAAAAATAATGAGATAGATTTAGCGTTGCAAGAGGCGGAGAAAAAGAGAAAAGAAATCAGAAATCGTCTACTTAGTAAAGGTGAGAAAATGACGGAGGTAACAGCAAATGCTATGCAAGAAGAACTAGAGAGAATAAAAAAACCCAACTAAAAAATCGCAAAAATTATCTATAAAAGGAAAAACTTGCATATGCAAGTTTTTTCTTTTGTAGAGTTATAAACAACTTATTAATAAAACATTCCGCTGTTGTAGTTGTTGTAATATCCGGTTTGGTAGTAAGGCTGCTGCATAGAATTATAATAGGAAGGATAATAAGTGTTTCCGTAATTATAATTATTATTATTGCCATATCCGTACCCTCCATACCCCGAATAATAAGATTGCGGATAATAACATGGTTGCTGTGCGTAAGGGTGGTTCCCGTAAACATAGTTGTAACCGCTTTCGCTATACCCTGAAGAGTAATAAGAGGGATAAGATGAATAAGACATCTGATAGTAAGGTTGCTGTACGGAAGGGTAATAAGAATTACCGTAGCCGTAGTTGTAACCGTTGCCATATCCGTACCCGTTTCCATACCCGCTCCCGTATGAGCCGTTCATAAATGTTACTGTCTGGGCATCGCTCTTTTGCGCTCCTCCAAACGCCAAAATGCCAAAAACAAATACAGCCACAATAAGAAAAAGAAATTTTTTAAACATAGTTTTTAAATCTAGCCCGAATAACTAATAATGAGTGATTATAAGTCATAATAAAATTTTTGTCAACTAGCCCGGCAGCCGATCAGACTTCCATATGTTTCTATCATTTTTTCATGAAATTCCGGTTAAT
>CAZKWN010000017.1:0-9718 GCA_964556605.1 uncultured Candidatus Saccharibacteria bacterium | reverse complement strand
CAAATTTTTGCATTATTTGATTCCAGGTTCTTCCCGATAATGCTGATACGACATAAGCCGTTTCCCAAATTTTGGTTTGCATGTTTGAGTCTTTTACTCCTCCGTCAGCATCTTGTATGGTCGCCAGATAATCTAGTGGAGTATTGCTTGCCCCGTCCTTGGCTGGGCCATTTTTAATCCAATCCTCCGGTTTTTCACCTTGTGCCAGTATGCCTTCCATTGCCCAAGCAGTGGAGGAGGCATTTTCATTCCAGCTACCGTCATTTTTTTGATTTTGCTTAAGAAAATTTTCCGCTTTAGTTAAGGCATTTGAGATTTCCTCTCCCCCTGCTAAGGAGGAGGTTAGGAGGGGGTCTGTATTTTTTTCAAAAGAAGCAAGCGCTTCTATTGCGGCGCCCGTCATATCTACTGACCCGTCCCAAGAACCATCGCTATTTTGCGCATTTAAAACAAAATCAATGTCGCTGGCTATCATTTTGTCAGCCTGAGTGTATCCGGCATTTTGTAAAATAATCAGGGCAAAAATATCGTCGTTGTCTTGGTTCGTATCGCCGAATTGTTTGCCGTCAAAATTTGAAATTATATCCCGAATGTAATTTTCGTTGTTTGTGTTGTATGGATTTAAATTGAGCGACATTAAAGCCATTGCACGCCTTTCTTCATCGGTCAATAAATTTCCGGATAGTTTATTTTGTGAAAAATATGATGAAAGTTTTGTTTGCTCCGCTTGGTAATTTTGATTGGAAGAAAATGCCATCGTTGCCCAATCAGTATACATATCCCCGCCTTGACTAGGCGAGGCGGGTTCGCCGAATGATCCATCAGCTTTCTGCTGTGATGCCAGGAAGTCTAGCGCCCTTTTTATATCAAAAGATGCTTTAGGAATTGTTGCTTTTGCTATAATTCCGCCTCCGCTTTCAGTGCCGGCATTACTCAATGTATTACTTATTAAAGAATGGATATTGAGAGTTACCTGATCTCCTAAATTATTGTCGGAGAAATCATGGAGCTGAAACATGATGGTATCATTGGCAACTACCGGCAGCAAAGCTATTCCAGAACTTGCATAATTTCCATTTTGATAAATTGCCCAGTATTGGCTATTGGGGTCGGCGGTGATGCCGTTGATTGAAGTAATAAACAGACCCATAGTAGGATATTGATTTGAAAGCTGAACATTAGAAATTAAACCCTTTTTTATAGCTGTTTCCAGCGCGCAAATTGTAAGATACGAATTTGAAGAACTGTTTTCCGGATAGTTGTGAGCTACTCCGTCTGTGTCGGTTGCGCTGCAGCTTGCAGGCACATCTACTTGTATTTGGACATTGAGCGGAGAGGGAGAAGAAGTAGAAGCAGGATTTGAAGCAGGATCAGCGCAAGCATTATTAACTAAAGTTTGTGGTGATATGCAAATTGGCGGAAGCGATGGATCTGAGGTTGAAGAAGCGTTCTCATCCGCTTTTACGACATTAAATTTTCCGGCCAATAAAACTATTACCAATAATGCTACCTTCAAAAACTTTTTTGCTTTTTTATTCATTTTTTATATCGAAACTAATAATTAGACTTCTCATATCTCCAAGATACGACATCTCCCGGATTTATCTTATAATTTGAAATTCCTATTCCGGCTTCTTTGCCATTCACATAATAAATCCAAGCGTAATTTTGATTTACCGCCACTCCGTTGATTGAAACAATGAATTCACCCATTCCAATATAATTTTTTGCCGTGAAATTTATTTTTCCTTCGTCCCGCATTTTGTTCATGAAATCGTAAACGCTGATTTCGCCCGTAATATTGTCTGTAAAATTTAGGTCATTGATTTGAGGAGTTGTTTTTTTAGACGGATTTACCCCCACCTGTCCTCCCCCTACGTAGGGGGAGGAAAAAGGAGAGGGTACCGAGTTGTGCGTTTGAAAAACCTTGTAAGCAAAAATCAATATTAAAAAACTTAATATTACTATACCGACTATTTTTATTTTTTTATTTTTTTGCATAAGAATTCAACAAAAAAATCCTGCCTTGGAGCAGAATTCGTGGGTGGCCTCAAAAAAAAGAGGCAAACAGACTTTAATCCTGCTCGGGAGATTCAAAAATGATTGGTATTCGGACTTGTCTCCGACCTGAGTCGGAGCTTACCGTAGCGGCACTGTACTGGAATCTAACCAGTTTCCCCAATCACTTCTTTCAGTTTCTAAACGAACTCATTCTAGTATATACTTACCTCATATATTATGTCAAAAAAAGATGTGGATATAAAAAAGACAAGGGTTATGGTTTTTGGAACATTTGATGGGTTGCATGAAGGGCACCTCAATTTTTTCAGGCAGGCGAAGAACCTAACGGGAAATTCATTCTTAATTGTTTCAATAGCCAGAGATGCGAATGTTTTTAAAATAAAAGGAAAGCACCCGAACAAGAAAGAAAAAGAAAGAATGTCTTTACTGAAGAAACGCGGGCTGGCCGACCGGGTGGTTTTGTCGGGCATAAAGAATCATATTCCACATATCGTAAAGGCGCGTCCGGATATTATTGCTCTTGGTTACGATCAAAGGGAATATGTACGAAACTTAAAAAAAGACTTGAAAAATAAGGGTGTTTCGGTAAAAATTGTACGCTTGAAGCCTTTCAAGCAAAAAATTTATAAAAGCCACTTGCTTCGCGCCAAGGGCGGATCCGCCTCTGGCGGAAAAAATAAAAAGTAATATAATCTTTTATTATTATTGATAATCATAAATATATGGAAGATTCAAACTTTGAAATGGAAGATTTTAAAATAAAGGATTCAAATACGGCAGAGTCTTTGAAAAAGTTTTTCACAAACAAAGATTTTCCCCGCATCTTTTTTACCAGTCTTTTATCCATCATTATCGTCGCTCTAATAGGAGCCGGCTTGGTCTGGCATTACCGGGCGAATGTTTTCGGATTTTTCGCCAAAGAGTATTTGCAGGAAATACAAAATCAAAACGCAAACAATAAAAACGGAATAGGGGGAATAGAAACTCCGGCCTTTTCTCAGGATTCTTTTGTGATTGATGCGGTCAAGAAAACAAATCCGGCTGTCATCTCCATAATTATTTCAGAGCAGGTTCCAAAATACGAAACTGTCATTCCAGACCAGCAGTCAAATCCATTCGGCGATTTGTTTCCCGGTTTTAATTTTAATATTCCTCAATACAAACAGAATGGCACGCAAAGCCAGGAAGTCGGGGGCGGTTCCGGATTTCTTGTTTCAAACGACGGTCTAATTGTCACCAACAAGCATGTCGTTGACCAGACGAATGCCCAATATACCGTCTATACCAATGACGGCAAGAAATATACGGCTAAAGTTATTGCCCGCGATCCGGTTTTGGATATCGCGCTTATTAAAATCACTCCGCCGCAGGGCGTAAGCTTCCCATATCTCTCGCTTGGCGATTCAGACACTCTCCAAATAGGGCAGAGTGTCATTGCCATTGGTAACGCGCTCGGGCAGTACAGCAATAGCGTCTCGGTGGGAGTAGTTTCCGGACTGGCGCGGTCAATAACCGCCGGTGACGAATCGGGCAACACGGAAGTTCTGGACCATGTGATTCAAACCGATGCGGCCATCAATCCGGGGAATTCCGGCGGCCCCTTGCTCAATTTATCCGGAGATGTAATCGGTGTAAATGTCGCCATTGCGCAAGGGTCACAAAATATCGGTTTTGCTTTGCCTATCAACAGCGTAAAACAATCGATTGAATCAGTGGAAGCTACAGGAAAAATAGTCCGTCCATATTTGGGCATTCGTTATTTGCAGATAGACGCAGAGCTTAAAGACGCGAATAATCTGTCCGTCGATTACGGAGCGCTGGTAAAAGCCGGGGCTAACAACGAGCTTGCGGTTATTCCGGGCTCTCCCGCGGACAAAGCCGGAATTGTGGAAAATGATATTGTTTTGGAAGTTGACGGGATAAAATTAGACAGCAGTACCAGCCTTTCTTCCATCATTCGCGAGAAAAAAATCGGCCAAGTAGTAAACCTGAAAATTCTTCACAAGGGCGTGCAGAAAAATGTTTCCGTCACCCTAGAGGCCGCCCCCGCCGGACAGTAAAAAAAGAACGCCTGGCGTTCTTTTTCTGGATTTAATATAATTAATATTATGCCAACGAGAGGAACAGCCTTTGTTGAAGGTGAATATTATCACACATATAATAGAGGGAACAGCAAGCAAAAAATCTTTTTTGATGACAGAGACAGGGAAAGATTTTTGAAACTTTTATATGTTTGTAATTCTAAAAAAAGAATTGATTTTTATAATGATATCATAAAAAGGAAAATAGATATTTGGGATTTTGAGAAAGGCGAATCAATAGTTGACATTGGTGCGTGGGTTTTGATGCCAAATCATTTTCATTTATATATAACACCAAAGAAGAACGTCTGGCGTTCTTCTGATACTTATGCTAATTCTATTACTTATTTTATGCATCGGGTTTTAACTGCTTACTCGAAATATTTTAATGCCAAATATCATAGAACCGGATCTTTGTTTGAAGGAAAGTTTAAGTCTGTCCATATAGAAAAAGACGTGCAAGCCAAATATTTATTTTCATATATCCATCTTAATCCTATAAAATTAATAGATTCTGTGTGGAAAGAAGAGGGGATAAAAGACAAAAAGAAAGTTGTAAATTTTCTTGATTCGTATAAATGGAGTAGTTATTTAGATTATATGGAAACCTTCCGACCAGAAAGTAAAATCCTCAATAGGATTGATTTTTTGAATTATTTTAAAACTAAAAATGATTTTCAAAACGAAATTTTCGATTGGCTAAAAATTAATGTAAATAAATAAGTAAGTAAAAAAAAGAACGCCAGGCGTTCTTTTTTTTACTCTGTATCTAGAATGATTTCAACAAAATCATTCAGGCTCTTAACGCAGTATATTGGATTGGTCTTTTTGAGTTTATCAAAATTATAAAATATTTTATTCTCTTCCGGTAAGAAAAGGCAGGAATCTATGCCTGCGGCTTTTGCGGCGATAATGTCATTATGCGAATCGCCTAAGATTATTGTGTTTTTTGGGTTTAATTTTGCTATTTCTATCACTTGATTAAACGCTTCGGGGTCGGGTTTGAATCTCATAATATCATCAGCAGACACCATTACCGAAAAAAACTTATTTAGACCAACTTCCTCCAATCCTTTTTTAAGCAATTTTCTCGTGCTTGAGGAAACCAAAGTTAAAGCGATATTGTTGTTTTGCAATTTTTCCAACACAGAAAACGCATCAGGATACGTCTCGAGGGATGAAACATGGTCAAACACATATTTACGAGCTTGCTGAACAAGATACTCAAAATCAATATCGGGATATTTTACAGCAGACTTGTCGTGTTCATAGAAAAAATCTTCAACAATAACTTCGTTTGAGAATGTGAAACCCAATTTTTTTAACTCGCTTGTATATCCTTCGATCCATAAGTGAAGTGTCATGCCTAATGTTCCATCCCAATCAAAAATTACTGAAGAATATTTCATTTCTTTTCTTTTACACACTCAAAATAACCGGAATGACCAGAGGCCTCTTGGCTGTTTTTTGGTATAAGAATTTTGATATGCTTTCTCCCAAGTTGGCCTTGATTACATCGAAATCTATGGCATTTCCGCCTTGTGGGTGAGGGGCGGGCATTTTAGATACTGCGCTCTCTATTCCGTTTTTTATGATAATCCTGACCTGGCGCAGGAGCTCCTGATTTTCCTTCAGGTAAACGAATCCGCGGGAAATCAAATCAGGAGATTTTTTCAATTTTCCCGTTTTTTGATCCAAAAGCGCGATGACGACAAACATTCCGTCTTGCGCAAGCATAACCCGGTCGCGAATGACGACGTCTTGCGTGTCGGAGATAGAAGTGCCGTCCACCAGCATGTTTCCGGAAGGCGCGCGTTCGCTGCGGGCGGATATTTTTTGTCCATCAGAGGAAATTTCAATGATTGAGCCGTTATCAGGCACGACGATATTTTCTTCCGGCATTCCGAGCTCCATTGCCAGCTCTTTGTGCTTTTCAAGAAAAGAGTGGTGTCCATGAATCGGTATGAAGAATTTCGGATGAGTTTTTCTGTGAAGCCATTTGATGTCTTCCTGGTTGCCGTGGCCAGTCGCGTGTACGAAGTCTTCACCGGCTGTCCGGTAGCTTATAATCTTCACGCCCTGCCTGGTCAAACCATCTTTCATTTTTTGAACCTTGAGTTCGTTGCCGGGAATGATTGAGGCGGAGAGTATTATCGTATCTCCTTTGTGCAGGGAGAATTTAGTGTGCGTCTTGTTGGCGGCGCGGTTGAGCGAAGCGAATTCCTCGCCCTGAGCGCCGGTCATCAGAATAACGACTTTGCTGGGAGGATAATTATCCACTTCTTCTATGGGTATGATTGTGCCTTTTTTAGGGTTAAAAAGTTTTGCCTCTATCGCCACCTCGATGTTCGTCTTCATGGAGCGTCCGTCCAGCGCTATTTTTTTGCCCATGGATTCGGCGAATTTAACTATGTGCGCCAGACGCGTGATATGCGAAGCGAAAGCGGCGATAATCATCCGGCCGCCTACTTTTCTTATTAAATTTTCAAGTCCTTGGTGCACTTTTATTTCCGGCAGAGAAAATCCTTCGTTTTCAATGTTGGTGGAGTCAGTCAAGAGGAGAAGCACTTTCGCTTTGTCAAAAATAGAATATTCCTTTTCTTCCTCTTTGGTGACGATGCCGTCCACTTGGTCAAGCTTGTAATCTCCGGGGGTCACAATCCATCCGTTTTCAGTCTCTATAATGATCCCCATTGAGTCCGGAATGGTGTGCGTGACGCCGAAGAACCTGACTTTTATTTTTCCGCAGGTTACAACCGAATCTTTTTCCACGATAACTTCTTTCATGGCGGGCAGATGCGGAAATTCGGTTTGGCGTTTTCGCATCATCAAGATGGAAAGATTTCTGGAGTAAACGGGCGGGTTCCCGATGCGGGAGAGGACCAAAGGCACGCCTCCGATATGGTCCAGGTGCGCGTGAGTGATGAAGAGCGCGCGAATTTTGTCCTTGCGTTCTTCCAGATAGGTCGTGTTCGGAATAACATAATCAACCCCCGGGGTCGCTTCATCGGAAAAATGCATGCCGGCATCAATCACGACGATGTCGTCGCCGATTTCTATGGCGGTCATATTCTTGCCTATTTCTTCCACTCCGCCGAGCGGAATAATGCGGACAACTCCCGCTTCCGGCGGGGGAATTTTGGAATTTTTTGCGGCATTCGGATTTTTATAATGGCTTTTCGCGCCGAACGGGCGGGATCTCGGGCTTTGCCCGAATCTTTTTTTGGAATACTGATAGGTGGAACTTTTCGGCGCTCTTTTAGATGCTCCGCGCCTTTGCTCCGGAGAAATGGACGTCGGACGTCGAGATCCCAGACGTCCGACGTCCGTTCTTACGTCGGTCTTATCTTTTTCATCAATTGTCAGAGCGGAAAAGGGGAGTCTTGTTTTTTTTGTCATCCCGTTAGAAGCAGATCGCGATCAACTCGCGTCTCTGATATATTAGTTTATTAATTTTCATTATATTTAGTTTCATATTTTATTTTTTATTTAAATTGCGATCGCGGCTTCTAACGGGATTGTTTAGCAAACACTTTCCAAACATTTTCTGTTTGTGTATACCATGAATATATATTTGAAAAGCGGTCGGATGAAGTTGTAATGTTTCCCAGTGAAAGCCCCTTTACGCTTGGCGATACCACGTATATGAAATTGGGGCTATACAGGAAAACAGCCGGCATGTCTTGTTTTATGTCGTTTTCAAATTGAGTGTAATCTTTGATTCTCTGTTGTTCATTTATCTCGGTAGATGCGGTTTCTAAAATTTTGTCCACTTTGGCGTTGGTATACATTGCAACGTTGAGTCCGGGGTCTTTTCTCTGGGAGGAATGCCAGAAAGCAAACAAATCGGATTCATGATTTATAATTTCTCCGAAAAGAAGCGCGTCATAATTGCGCGGGCGAATCACGCTTTGATTCAAATCGCCGACTTCAAAAGTTTTTATATCGACTTTAATTCCGACAACAGCCAAGTCCTGCTTGATAAGCTCCGCCGTCTTTGCCAGCTCCGGAGCGTTTCCGGTTGAAATAGAAAATTCCAGTACAGTAGTCGCCGACTTTCCGCTCGTGGAAGTCGTTGTCGTTTTTACACTTGTAACGGAAGTTTTTCCTTTTGTTGCGGCAGCTTTAACTACTGTTGTAGATTTTTTAGCGGATATGTTTTTTTGCAAAAAACCGTCCGGGCCTTTCACCCAGCCGTCTTTCGCCAAACTGCTTTCCACATTTTGTAATATCTGGTCGCGCGAAAGACTGTTTCCGTCATTCGGTGCCTGATACGCTATCATATTAGGCGGTATCGGGCCGTCTAGAGCCACTCCGTATCCGGAAAGCACATCCTGCACTACTTGGTCTTTATCTATGGCTTGGTTGATGGCGTTGGTCACGACTTTGTCGGTGAAAAGAAGATTTTTATTTTGATTGAAGAAAAGCCCGAATACCCGCGGAAGTACCGAAGACTCTATCTCGTAATTTCTTTCCTTCAAAATATTTGCGTTGAGCGGAGTTATGGAGCTTATCTGATCGACTTCTCCGTTTTGAAGCGCGTTGATGAGGTCGTCTTCGTTTGAATAAAAATGCGTGCTCAGATTTTCAATATAAGGTTCTCCTAATGCGAATTTCTGAAACGGCTGGAGCTCGTAGGAGTCTATAACTCCGGAAGATTCTTTGACGGCGCTTTTAATCATGTAAGGTCCGGAGCCGACGGGGTTTATGTTGGCGCTGTTTAATTCTATCGCGGAACTATTCCATAATACCGCGGGCATTATACCGAGCGTCGCGTTTTCCAAGAATGACGGATATGGCTGTTTCAGGGTAAATTGAACGGTCTTGCTGTCTATTTTTGTCGCTGTCACTCCGCTCCAATTTACTTCCTGCGGGCTATTTATAGTAGGATCTTCCGCTTTATTTACGGTGAAAATAACGTCATCCGCGGTAACCGGCTGTCCGTTTTGAAAATAGACATTATTTTTCAGAGTGAAGGTGTAAGTCAGTCCGTCTTTGGACATTACATATTTTTCCGCCAGGTCGGGAGTGACGGTTCCGTCCGGATTTTTTCTCATCAGCCCTGAATAGACGAGCGCGACCATGTCAAGGTCGGAGGGAGAGCTCGCGAGTATCGGATTTATGAAGCGGGGAGTCCCGATGATGCCCTCCGAGAGGGAGCCTCCGCGCAGGGGAATTTTTACCATCAGGGTTTTATTGATGCTTTCAACGATGGACAACGTGCTTATCAAAAGTATCGCCAAAAGAACGGAAAAAATTATTTTTTCTTTTTTTGAAAAAGCGGTAAAGACCGAATTTATTTCCTCTTTTTTAGGCAATTTAAAGTTACTCATCCGACTATAAAAAAATCTCTAGACAGCAGCTTTTATTATTATACTAAGAAGTGCAAATAACGCAAAAAGAATAGCGCAAACAATAGACAAATAAAAAAGAAACTTCTCAAAGCCCCGGCGGGTATGATGAAAGCTTCCCGTATCGTCTCCGCCAAAAGCGCCTCCCATTCCGGCCGCTGTTTGCTGGAGCAAGATTGCCGATACCAATATTACTGCAAGAATAATCTGCGCATAGGGCAGAATCTTAGCGACTAAATTCATGGGGTGATTATTACATATTTT
>CAZKWN010000016.1:6398-9850 GCA_964556605.1 uncultured Candidatus Saccharibacteria bacterium | reverse complement strand
AAGTTCATTCTGGAAGGAACGCCGAGCGGAGAAAGAATAATATCAATCGGCGTGCCGTCGGCCGTATAAGGCATATCTTCTTCGGGAAGAATCATGGAAATGACTCCTTTATTCCCGTGCCGTCCGGAGAGCTTGTCTCCGATTGAGATATTTCTGATTTGCGCGACTTCAATCACGATTTTTTTGATGATTCCCGCCTCAAGCGTATGCCCTAAATCGCGGGAGAAGATTTTCACCCCGATAATGCGTCCGCGCTTGCCGTGCTCCATGCGAAGCGATGTATCTTTCACATCGCGCGCTTTTTCGGCAAAGATTGAACGGAGCAAACGCTCTTCCGGAGTAAGCTCCGTCTCGCCCTTCGGCGTAATTTTACCAACCAAGATATCGTTTTCCCTTACTTCCGCTCCGATGCGGACAATGCCGTCTTCGTCCAAATCTTTTAATTTAAGTTCGCCGACATTCGGAATATCGCGGGTAGTAATTTCGGGTCCGAGCTTTGTATCGCGGACCACGCAGGTAAATTCTTCAACGTATACGGATGTGAATTTGCTCTTTTTCACCAGCCGTTCGGAAATGATGATCGCGTCTTCGTAAGTAGAACCGGACCAGGACAAAAAGGCCACGAAAATATTCTGACCGAGAGAAATCTGCCCGTTCACGGTACTGGAAGTATCCGCCAAGACATCCCCTTTCTTGACCTTGTCGCCGACGTTTACAAGCGGGCGCTGATGGAAAACGGCAAAGTTATTGTTCCTTAGGAAATTAATTAAAGTATAGGTGTGTTCTGTTTTTCCCTTAACGACTATTTTTTTCGCATCCAAATAAGAGACAACGCCGTCTTCAAGCGAAATAACCAACCTGCCTCCGTCTCTGGAAGCCAGCTCTTCAATGCCGGTCGCGACGAGCGGCATCTCCGGAAGCACGCAAGGCACCGCCTGCTTCTGCATGTTGCTTCCCATGAGCGCGCGGTTGGCGTTGTTGTGTTCCAAAAATGGAATCATGGAAGTAGCGATTGAGAAAGCCTGGTTCGGAGCAACGTCAATGAAATCAACCAGGTCTTTAGAAACCGTACCCGGCTCTGTCTTTATCCTCGCTTCCACTTTTTCTTCGGTTATTTTTCCATTTTCATCATAAGGAATTCCGGCATGCGCGATGTTATATTTTTCTTCCTCCAGCGCATTTAAATAAACCACTTCGCCGGTGATAACGCCTTTTTTCACTTTGACATAAGGAGTCTCAATGATTCCAAAGTCATTTATTTTCGCGTAAGTGGAAAGGTGCAGGATGAGCCCGATGTTCGGGCCTTCCGGAGTATGAATCGGGCAAACTCTGCCGTAGTGCGAAGGGTGCACATCGCGCACCTCCAGGCCGGCGCGTTCGCGGGTAAGACCTCCGGGTCCAAGAGCGGAGAGCGTGCGCAAATGCTCTATCTCGTAGAGCACGTTTTCCTGCGCCATGAATTGCGAAAGCTGGTTGGTGGTGAAGAATTCTTTGATGCGGGCCTGAAGCGGACGCTGATTGATAATCTGAATCGGCATCGCCGTATCCACGTCAATAATAGACATTCGGTCCTGAATGTTTCTTTTAATCTGCATCATGCCGGTGCGGACTTTTTGCTGGAGAATTTCTCCGACAAAACGCACGCGCCTCTGCCCTAGGTGGTCTATGTCGTCGGCTTTCGCGCTGGGAGTGCTGTTTAAGGTAATGATATGGGAAATCACAGTCACTAAATCTTCCTTGGAAATTGTCCGGCGGGCCATTTCTCCTTCGTCCATTCCTTTTTCAAAACGCTGATTAAATCTGAATCGTCCGACCGGAGAAAGATCATATCTTTCGGGGGTAAACAACGAATTAATAAACTCTTTCGCGTTTTCGGCAGTCGCCATATCGCCGTCCCGCAGACGCTTATAAATCTCAATATATGCCTCGTTTAAAGTCTTTACTCCTTCCTTCCCCAGAGTTGTTTTGATTGTTTCTTCGGCAATTTGATTTTTAGAGAAAGCTTTCTGTATCATTTCATTCGTCTCATAGCCGAGCGCCCGCAAAAGGGCGGTTGCCGGGAATTTTCTCTTTTTGTCTATCCTGATGTAAATTCCGCCGTCCGCCTCGGATTCTATTTCAATCCAAATTCCGCGGGCCGGAATAATTTTTGCGCCGAAATATCTGTTGCCTTTACTTTCGGACTCCGTAAAGAAAACTCCGAAACTTCTCGCCAGCTGGGGGACGATGACGCGCTCCACTCCGTTGATGATGAAGGTGCCGTGCGAGGTCATCAGCGGAAAATCCGACATGAAAATTTCCTGTTCTTTTACCGTGCCTAAAATTTTATTCGTTAATTTTACCCGCGCCTTCAACTGCCCCTGATAAGAGAGCTTGTTTATTTTTGAATCATTTTCGTCTGTCTTGGACTCGCTCAAAGTGAAAGAGAGAAATTCCAATTGAAATTTCTTTCCGGAGTAATCTATAATCGGAGAAAATTCTTTGAAGACTTCTCCGATGCCGTTCTCCACCAGCCATTTAAAACTTTTTACCTGAGCCTCTATTAAATTCGGGAACTCCACCAGAGGTTTTTTATACCTCGAAAAATACTTCTTCGGGCGCTTTGTCTCGTTTGCTTCTTTTTGCATATTTATTTAGCCCAAATAAATTAAATCGCCTCATCGGCGATCCGCCGTAGAGGCGGAAAACAAAAAGAGATTACAGGGAAAAACAGACGAAAAATGCTTTTCTCTAGCTTCTCTAAAGTCCTTTTTGAATTTATTTAGAAATGATTAAGTTAACCTTATAATCAAACAAAAGATTGCATCCGTTACTCAATCAGTGAATCTAGAACAGCCTACACCTTTTCATCTTTTTTGTCAATCCCGTTAGAGGCAGAGGGTCGCTGCGAGCCCTCGCGGCCTCTAACGGGATCAACTATTTTTTTTGTTTCCATTCATCTATTTTCTTGTGATTGCCGGACAAAAGTACTTTAGGAACTTTATAACTTTTCCCTTTATGAACTAATTTTTCCGGCCTTGTGTAAACTTCGCTCGAAGATACGCGTTCTTCTTCTAATGATTCAAATTTATGGAGAACTCCGTGAATTTGCCGTGAAATAGAATCAATTAGAACCATCGCCGGCAATTCCCCGCCGGTCAGCACATAATCCCCTATTGAAAACTTCTTGGTTTTGAGAATTTTGTCC
The DNA here is from genome assembly GCA_964556605.1 of uncultured Candidatus Saccharibacteria bacterium. Taxonomy (GTDB): domain Bacteria; phylum Patescibacteriota; class Minisyncoccia; order Phycocordibacterales; family UBA9973; genus UBA9973. The sequence goes on along the minus strand of CAZKWN010000016.1, from coordinate 6,663 downwards.
ACCCGCGCGTCTATGCCCTCGTATCTTCCGCAGATTAAAATAATATCCGTGTATTTTTTGGAAATATTTTTTGCGAATGAAGTTGTGAATTTTTCCGCGGTAGGAATAAAATTAATAACTAGAACTTTTTTGCTCTTTATTTTTTTAAAAACAGCTTCTACCGCTTTCAGAATAGGTTCGGCTCTCATCACCATGCCGGGACCGCCGCCGTATGGCTTGTCATCCACCGGTCTGTAATTATTCTTCGGTGCTTTTATAAAATCTC
>CAZKWN010000016.1:0-6298 GCA_964556605.1 uncultured Candidatus Saccharibacteria bacterium | reverse complement strand
TATGGCTTGTCATCCACCGGTCTGTAATTATTCTTCGGTGCTTTTATAAAATCTCTCGGATTATAAAATTTTAGTGAAATTTTCTTTTCCTTTATCGCCCGCCCGATAATAGATTCTTTTAAATAAGAATCAAACATTTCCGGAAAAATTGTGATGATATGGTAATTCATAGGCTCTAGGCAGCTAGGCTTTAGGCATTAGCTAAATTCAGTCTATAAATTATTAAACATAAAAGCAAACAAAAAACCCGAAGTTATCGGGCTTTTTGCTAGAGCCTAGCGCCTAACGGCCTAGAGCCTATTTATATTCCTTTCAAATCTTCCATTGCTTGGTCTACAGTTTTCAGTGTCGGAGCGGCGCTTGCGTATCCTGCTGGACTCGCATGCCCTTCGGGCCTCATGCTTCCGGCTGGTTCATTGATTTTCAGATTAACGCGAGCGTTGTTCTTCATACCAATGATGCGGAGCAATGTGCGGATAGCCTTTGCGGTATTCCCCATTCTCCCGATAATCTTGCCCATGTCGGCAGGATTTACGGTCAGAGTTATCAGCACGCCCATTTCGTCAACAGTCCGGTCGATTTTTACATCGTTCGGATTGTCTACGAGAGCTTTTACCACATATTCCAAAAATATCTTGTCAGCTTCTTCCATGGTGTTATTCGGAAATAAATTTTTTAATTAATTTGGCAGTCTTACGACCTGTTATACTGCCCGTCTATCTGTAAGTATATAGTATTATATTTTCGCTTGCAATTACTTCTTCACTTTCAATTCTTTTCTTTTCAAGGTTGGCTTTTTCTTCGGCAATACGTTTATTTTCTTTCCCTCAATCACTTTATCGTGTACTAAAAAGTTGTGCATCGTATCGGAACATTTTGCGCCTTGAGACATCCAGTATTTTATCCTGTCGGCATCCAAAACCTTTTCACCTGCCTTTGGATTGTAAGTGCCCAGTATTTCCAAAAATCTTCCGCTCTTGGTGCTGTTCTTAGAATCAGTCAAAACGGCCCGAAAAGATGGGTCGTTCTTCCTGCCTATTCTCTGCAATCTTATTTTTAACATTAATTGAGTCTAACATAATTTTTTTAAAATACAACCCCTTACCTCACCCCTAGCCCCTCTCCTTGCAAAGGAGAGGGGAAAATGAAAAGCCCCCTGACAAGGGGGTTGGGGGTTGTATTGGGTTTAGAAATAAACTCACATAAACGAAAAGCAGCACACCCGGAATCTTTCGATTCACAAAGTGTGCTGCAAAATGATGCAAACGATACCTTAGCGGGAAACCTTAGTGCCGTTTCGCTACGACTACTGCGGCTTTTCCCGCTGATTTTATAAACTTGCCGAAGTTACCACTACCTCCAACCTTACTTACTGTGGAGGTCACATGGGTGGCTTTTGATGCCGAGGCTAATGCTGACGGCTTTGGCTTTTTTACCCCTGCTGTGTTTAAGCAAGTTTTGCCTTTACAGGCCGTAGTCGTTGGCGGTGTTTTGGGCGTCGGCGTTGGTGTGGGTCTCACACCACCGCAGTTCTTCCCCTTGCACGCTACGGGATTCGTGGGCGTAGTTGGCCTAGTGGGATTCACTTGGCCACCACCTCCCCGAGGACCCCTCGGGAAGTTTTGGGGACGTCCGTTAATGTTAACAAACGTCACTCCACGGTTTCTGGTCCAAAGCCATTCACCGGCAACGTCTGAGAAAATGGACCAAAGTCCACTCTCTTCACGACGACACTCGTAGAATCTCGTCTCCACTCCTGGGGCAACACCTACCCTACCCCAGTGGCACAGAGTGCCCGCTGACCCGTAATTCGCCATGATTAAGGTTGTACCCGGCGGTCCTTGTGGACCAGGCTGGCCGTCTCGGCCAGGTAATCCAACACCAGGTTCCCCTTGCGGTCCTTGCGGACCAGCAACAGGCGTTGATGTTGTGGTACTATTTTTACGGCGACGTGCAGGATTACCGCAATCGTCCCTCGCATAAAGAGTTAGTGAACCGTCAGGGTTCACATCCCATCTCATCATCGTACCTGTTTTCTGAACAACATGCTTCCATCCTGAAACAGTTAACATAGGAATACATTCGTCTGTTTCTAATGGAGCCCGAACCTTGGTTGTGCCATTTACGGGATTCTTGTCCTTGAGCCCAAAGTATTTTGGCTCATAGTAGGTGAAGTTTCCCGAATGAAGAGCGGAGTCGCACGACTCTTGGGTTTCAAACATGTTGGGCTTGTTGTCCGCCGCGGCCGAGAGGGCCGTGACGACGAAAAGAAACAAAATTGTGAGGAACAAACTATTTTTTTTCATTTCGGCCCTCCTAAGGCCGTCACGGGGCGACCTTTATTGGCCATGCCCATCGCTAAAAAGCATAGCACAGGCAGACTAAAATGTCAAGAATAAAAACCTTATTAAATAAAGCTCAAATCCACAAAATATAACCGAGTTTTTTATGCTATATTTAATGCAATGAAACAAGCGACCAATAAATTGCAAGGTATTATCTCTATCTCCTCCAAAGGCACCGGATATGTGGCAATTGGGGAAGATAAAAACAAAGAACAAGACCCTGAAATCAGTTTCCGGGATTTAAATACTGCCCTGCACGGAGACATGGTAGAGATAAAACTGCACCCTAAAAACCATGGACGGCAAACCGCCGAAGTGACAAAAATAATTTCCCGCGCGAAAACCCGCTTTGCGGGAGTGTTGGAAAAAGAAAACGGATTATTTTTTTTGAAACCGGACGACACAAAAATGTATACCGATATTTTGATTCCGAAAGAATCTCAAAAGGGCGCCTCAGCAGGGCAAAAAGTTTTTGCGGAAATAGTTTCGTGGCCCGATGCCAGAAAAGCTCCTTTGGGAAAAGTGGTGAAAATTTTAGGGCGCCCGGGCGACAACGACACCGAGATGCATTCCATCGCAATGGAAAAGGGTTTTGATTCAGAGCTTCCGGAGAAAGTGGAGACTGAAGCAAAAAAAATCAAGCAAGCCGGCATAAAAGAAAGTGATTATGCAGGCAGACGCGATTTCAGGAAAACTTTGACTTTCACGATTGACCCTTCGGATGCGAAAGATTTTGACGATGCGATTTCATTTAAAGAAACTGGTAACGGAGAATACGAAATCGGCATTCACATAGCCGACGTATCGCATTATGTAAAGGCCGGTAGCACTCTTGATATTGAAGCGCGCGAAAGAGGCACATCCGTTTATCTGGTAGACAGGACAATCCCGATGCTTCCGGAAATTCTTTCTAATGATTTGTGCAGTCTTGTTCCCCACAAAGACCGGCTCACCATGAGCGCCGTTTTCGTGATAGACAAAAACGCAAAAGTGAAAAACGAATGGTTCGGGCGCACGGTAATTCATTCTCAAAAGAGATTCACTTACGAAGAAGCGGAAGTTTCCATCGAAATCGCCTCAACGGCGATCCGCCGCATTGGCGGACAAGTCCGCCGAGGAGGCGGAAAACTTAGCGATCCTTACCAGCAAGCATTGTTCACATTAAATAATCTGGCAAAAAAATTAACAAGAGAGAGGTTCGCACAGGGCGCCATATCGCTCGACCAGGAAGAAGTGAAATTTATACTGGATGAAAAAGGAGTGCCGATAAAAGTAATAAAAAAAGAACGGGGCGACTCAAACAGGCTGGTTGAAGAATTCATGCTTTTGGCAAATAAAAAAGTGGCGGAAGTTCTTTCTCCTAAAAATACTAAGAATACAAAAAATATTCCAGTAGATAGTGTATCTATATATCGCGTCCACGACCTGCCAAGCAAAGAAAAAATGGAAGATTTGGCATTTTTTCTCCGAAGTTTGGGGTATAAAATATCTTTGCGAGATGGAATAATTCCAACGTATGAAATAAATAAACTTTTGGAGAGTTTAGCCGGCAAAAATGAAGCAGACACAGTGCACCGGGCCGTCATTAGGTCTATGGCTAAAGCGATTTATTCCACAAAAAATATCGGGCACTACGGACTTGCTTTCAAATATTACACTCACTTCACTTCCCCGATCAGAAGATATCCGGATATAATGATTCATAGGCTATTGTCCGACTATTTAGCAAAAAAGAAAAATGCCCCGACCAAAGTCGGGATCCCGATTTTGATCGGGAGAAAATTAATTGAATTTGAAAAGATGAGCCGAATAGCATCCGAACAGGAAAAGCGCGCCTCCGACGCGGAACGAGCCTCCATCAAATACAAGCAAGTGGAATATATGAGCAAGCGTTTGGGAAAAAGCTTTGAGGGAGTAATCAGCGGAATGACGGAATGGGGTATTTATGTGGAAGAGATAGAAACAAAATGCGAAGGGCTCGTGCGAGTTCGGGACATGGAAGATGATTTTTATATTTTCAATGAAAAAAGACTTGAACTGGTCGGAAAGAAAAAGAAAATAAAGTACCGCTTGGGAGATAAAGTGAGGATAAAAGTAAAAGGAGTTGATTTGGAGAGAAAAACAATTGATTATGTTTTGGTATGAAGCTTTTTATAAACCCAAAAATTAAACTGGCATCTTGGACCGTCTTTGCCGTGATAATAGGTATTTTCATAGCGTCTTTGTTTTTTAGAAATATCAAAGCTGAAAAAATGTTCCCGCAAAAAGAGGGTCTGCCCGCGGTGACAAATGCCGCCTCGGTAGTGCAGGTCATTGCCCCGACAGAATCGCAAACTGCGCAACCCCAGTATTTTTATGTTAACAAAAACACGAACGAAAAATTGAATGTCTCCGCCAAAGCTTTTTTAGTCGGCGACTTGAATACCGGCGAAGTCATTCTGTCAAAAAATCAAGACCAGAAATATCCGATTGCTTCCGTGTCTAAATTGATGACGGCGCTCATTGCCACGGATATAGCGAACCCCGGCGATACCGCGCAAGTAACAAAAGACTCTCTGACGATTGAGGGGCCGGATGAGGGTAAAAATGGCGAGCTTTATCCGGGACAGAAAATAAAAATTACTGATCTTCTATATCCCCTTCTGCTTGAGTCAAGCAATGGTGCGGCAGAAGTACTGGCCGAATATTTTGATAAAAACAGTTTTATTTCAAAAATGAACGAGGAAGCGGCAAACTTGAAAATGTCTTCCACCTCTTATGAAGACCCGAGCGGGCTTTCCGCCAATAATCAATCAACCGCTTCCGATTTGTTTAAGCTAACCGGATATCTGATGCAAAACAATCCGGACTTGATTAAAATCACAACCGACAGAAGCTATTCCGATAAAAAACAAAGCTGGTCAAACATCAGCCAATTCTTGGGGAAAGAAGGCTACTTGGGAGGAAAAAGCGGGTACACGGATGCGGCAATGCAGACAGTTGTTTCTATTTTTGATTTGCCTCTAGGGCAAACAGGAGTTCGACCTATCGCCATCACTCTTCTCCAAAGCGCCGACCGCAAAAAAGATGTGGAAACTATTTTAAAATATTTGAATAAAAACGTGTATTACGGAGGTTCGGCTGATGCAAATACAAACTGGGTACAAGAAAGAGTCGGAGCGGCGGATATCACCGAACCGGATTTTGTGACTATGGCTTTCGCCGGCGATATCATGCTTGACCGCGGAGTGAGAGATTCAGTAATTAAAAATTTCAACAACGATTACTCCGCGCTTTTTGAAAACTTGAATGTGTTTAAAAATTCCGATATCGCTTTCGCGAATTTGGAAGGCACCGCATCCGACCAAGGAAGAGACATTCATAATTTGTATTCTTTTAGAATGGACCCCGACGTCGTCCCGACGCTGGCAGGCGCGGGCTTGGATATTTTGTCCGTGGCGAATAACCATGTGGGCGACTGGGGGCTTCCCGCCTATGTCGACACCCTCGCGCGTTTGAAAGAAAACGAACTGCTTTACACCGGAGGAGGAATGGATAAAACGGAAGCCGAAAAGCCGACCATAATTGAGAAAAACGGAATGAAAATAGGATTCTTGGGATTCTCCGATGTCGGACCGAATAGTATGGCGGCCGGAGTTGCTACCCCGGGAATTCTTTTGGCTAGCGATCCGGGTTTTGATAACATAATAAAAAATGCCGCCAAGCAGGTGGATGATTTGGTCGTCTCGTTTCATTTCGGCGTAGAATATCAGACAATCCACAACTCACGGCAAGAATATCTGGCACATGAAGCGATTGACGACGGCGCAAAAATTATTATCGGCACTCATCCGCACGTCGCGGAAGATACGGAAGTTTATAAAAACGGCTTTATCGCCTATTCCCTCGGGAATCTTATCTTTGACCAGCCTTTTAGCGCAAACACTATGCAGGGAATGCTGGTTGAATTAAAA
>CAZKWN010000015.1:0-10156 GCA_964556605.1 uncultured Candidatus Saccharibacteria bacterium | reverse complement strand
TTTTTTCTTTGCCTAAATTTATTTTTATTGCAAATTGACTGTCCCCTGTTGCGGATTTATCTGGCCGGATACGCCGATGGTGCTTACTAAAATACCGAGAATACTCCAAACTCCGAGCATTATAGCGATTCCGATAATCCCCCAGAGCATATGGCTTTTGCCGGCTGTTTTTTTCTCCTCATTTTCCTGATTCATCAGAAATTCTAAAACTCCATAGAGGAAAAAAACTATCGCCAAAGCAAAAAGAAGCAATATAAGCGGGTTGATAATAGTCTTATCAACATTCGTTATGAAACCGTTAAGGGTCGTGCTGGAAATCATATTCTATTGATAAGTGGAGATTGGGACAGTTGGAAGTTGCTCGTTGCCGGTGTTGTTAAGGCCAAACGTGTTCCCCAGAAGATTTACCAGCCCCCACAAACCGACAATCACGGCCAAACCAATGATGCCGTAAATCATCCTGTCCCTTCCTTTGGTTTTAGCTTCTTCATCGCTAGCAACAACATACATCACTACTCCCCAGACGAAGAAAACCACAGCTAATGCTATTAAAAGCGGGACAACAGCATTAAGAACCTGCCCTAAACGGCACGCCAATCCAAGCAGGGTTCCGCCTGTTGCCGAATTATAATTACAACCAGCAGTACTAGAACCAGTTGTTGAAATCTGCGCGAACGCCACAATTGGCGCTAATCCCAAAACCAAACCTGACAATACCATTAATTTCTTTTTCATAAAAATAAACTAACTAATAAATAATGCGACCTGATAATAAAACTAATAATGTTTCCTACTTGATTATTGTAACATAAGCGTAATTAAAGCAAAGCGCTCTACCTATTTCTAGCTTCCGCTCCCCGGAGGAGTAACGTGCGGAAGAAACGAACTTCCAACATTGAAAGTACTGCCGACTATTCCGACCAAACCCCAGACGGAAAGCATTACCGCCAATGCGATAATCCCCCATATCATGAATTGCCTGCCCTGCTCTCTTTTGGCCTCTTCGTTGGCATCTATTATGAAAAACTGCACCACCCCCCATACAAACATAACGACCGCCAGAGCAAAAATCAAAGGTATTACCGAATAATCAATAATACATGTTACATAACCCAAAAGATTTTGAAAAGTCGTCCCTATTGTGCATAAAGCGCCCGCCGTGCCGTTTATATTTAGTCCTTCCGGCGCCGCTCCCGTCAGACCAAAGGTGTTTACTATAAGATTTACAAGCCCCCACAAGCCGACGATGACGGCAAGGCCGATAATGCCGTAAATCATGCTGTCTCTTCCTTTGGTCTTAGCTTCTTCGCCATCAGCCATAACATACTTCACTACGCCCCAGACGAAATAAACCACTCCCAGGGCGATTAAGACCGGAATAACAGAATTGAGAATCAGCTGTATTTGGCATATTATTTTCCCGATACCACTGCTTGTGCAAACTTGTCCGGACACATCTGAGGTGGTGATTTGGGCAAAAGCGATAACTGGAGACAATATTAATAAAGAAAATATAGGGATAAATTTTAATAATTTTTTCTTCATAATTCGTAATTCTTAATTGATAATTCGCAATTGATTACAATGCAAGCACTGTGCTTGATATCATAGTCGCAATAGCCCAAGCCCCTAAAAGGACAGCCGCGCCAATTAGCGTCCAAAGGAGGGCGTCTTTGGCTTTAGTTAATTTTTCCGAATTACCTCGGGCAAAAACAAAAAGGAAACCGCAATAAATAATGGCCAGCGCCACAATAGGTATGCCGACTTTTAGCGCGCCGGTTAAAAAAGTTTGAATAAATACAGGTATTGAATTGCTTGATATCGGATTACATATTGTACCAGGATCGCAACCTGCATAAACAAAAGAAACGGGTAAAATCAGGGCGTAGGTTAGTAAAACTAATTTATTCCAATTTTTCCTAATGAAATTCATATGAATATTATAAATTATATACCTATTAAAGGTGAAAACCAATCCAAGCCCCATTAAAACCCAATATTGATAATATCGTCCTGATAACCAGCCACGCCGCCACGGCCCAAAGAAGGCCAATTATCGCGCTGGCAAGCATTTCTTTGGCTTTTGTTTTGGCACTGGATGACTCGCCTCCGGCCGTAACCATAAGGAATCCGGCATAAGCGCACATTATCGCCGCAATCGGAATAACCATATAGAAAAGTATGAAGTGTATAACTGTGTTCACCATGGTCATAAGAGCGTTGAAATTACAAGGGTTGGCGTAAGTGACCGAGCTGTTGGAAGTCCCAGCACCTGTTATCGTCGGTTTATTGTCACAGGGGACCAAACCGCCGGAGGGGCTGGCTGCTGGCGTAAAGGAAGTTGGAGAAGTTGGGGTTGAAGTAATGGGGGCTGGAGCAGTGGAAGTGAGAGGAAAAGCAGTTGGGGTTGAGTTAGCGGATTGAATTGGTGAAGAAGTGGATACAGGGGCAGGGGCTACAAGTACGGCATTGCCTATAATATTTACTGAGTTTCCTAAAACATCAGTAGCGGAACCGCTAGAATTTGGGGAAGGTGTCTTAAAAGTAAGAGTCGGCGCGCCGGAGCTTGTTTCAGCCCCGGTAACTGAATCATAAACTACTAAATTTACCGTGTAAGGTTGATTTGGACTTAATTGAGAAAAAGAACTTGAAGCATTGCCCATCGCGTCCGCAGCGACTTGAGATTCAAAAATGTCTGCCGGTACGGCAAACTTAAATCTGTAATATTGATTCGGAATCAATCCTGTTGAATTCAAGATTACAGACGTTGTGGTTATCTTTGATGCTGTCAAGGTGGGGCTGTCTGCTAAAGACCAAACCGGAACGACAAGCATTAGAAATATTGAAATGAAAATTAAAAATTCTTTTGTTCTTTTCATGATTCTAAAAAAATTACTTAAGTAATAAAAGACTCATTTTTGAACTGGCATCTTTAACCGCATCCCCTACCAACATATTTCCGGAAAGCACAGAATTAACCATTACGCTAAAAATATTATCCGTATCCGTAGGCGACGGATCAAGCCAGCTTCTCCCGTACAATGCGGAATTATAAAAAGCCGGAGAGTATGCATCCGTTCCTTTTATTGCAAGCAAGTCCAGACGTGCCGGAGCCGTTCCCGTGGATGTCGCGAAAGAAGAGGCGAAGCTGCCCGTCGCCATGAGAGAAGCCGCCTGTATTGCTGTATTAAGATTTTTGGAAGATGAAGAGATAGCCAGACCCGTCACGCGAGCATCCGTCAACTTGAACTTGGAATTTTTAATCTGGGGCATTCCGGCGACAAAAAAGTCTTCATTCGGATTTTTATTTATTAACGATTGAAGCTCGGAAGCAAATCCAAAATAAAGAGCAAGATTTCCGTCCGAAAACGCATCGCTGGAGTTAGGGAAGGAAGCATTCCATGAATAAACAGGCTGACTTGGATCCGAGAAATCTGTGTAAAATTTTAGGGCTGAAGAAACATCAGAACCCCCTGTCTGCGAATTTAAAGTTGAATTATAAACTCCGTTTTGTCCTCCAACAATGGTATTGCCCATCTGCATAAAAAGAGTTGCCAGAATACTCTTCGCGTTAGCCACATTTGAAAATTGCCCGAATGCGACCGCGCTTTTCGTTATGTTGTTTGAACCGTCTTTTTGGGTGAGCTCCGGCGCCATAGCGGTTAAATCGTCCCAGGTAGTCGGTGGATAAGAAACTCCGTTCGCGTCAAGAATACTTCTGTTGTAATACATCATAAGCGGGTCAACAGACATCGGAAAAGCTAAAAGGCCCTTATCCGTCAGGAATACTTGCCCGGCGCCGGAAAAAGTATTTTTAAAAGTAGCCAGCGGATAGCTTGCGTAAGGAATAGTGAAAATTTTATTGTCATAATGGTATGCCAGATTATCGGGCAGGAAAAACAAATCGGGGCCCGTGCCGGAAGCAAGCGCTTCAAGCAAATCCTGATTAAAAGTATCCGCGGATTTTTGCACATAAGTCACGGTAAAAGAAGGATTAGCATTATTAAAATACTGGAGCGGGGTCGATAATACAGCGGCAGGAATAGTCCCCCATAATACAACCTTCCCTTCTGAACCTGCCCCATTGCTTCCTCCGATAGGTATTGCTCCGGAAAAAACTAAAACACCAAAAACGGCGGCGGCGATAAACACGATTAGAATAACAAGTTGAAAGTTCAGTTTCATTGCCTTATTAATATCATACCATAATGATGCTCGCCTGCATCAATCTCCCTTTCTAAAACAAAACCTTTTTTCTCAAACAAACTGCGGGCTTTATTTTTAGGAATAATCGCAGTTCTACCCATAACTGAAGACTCGGACCAATCAATCAAAAGCACCCTGCCTTTTGGCTTTAAAATTCTTTTTATTTCTTCAACAAACTTTTCTTTATCTTCCACTTGGAAGAGTATGTTCGAAGCAACAACAACATTTACAATATTATCCCCTATTTTTGTACCGCCGAGCTTTTCAACATTACCCCAAATTATTTCAACATTATTCAGATGGGCTTCGGCTACCCTATTTTTAATCGTCGTCAGAAAATCTTTTTGCAATTCAACCGCATAGACTTTTCCTCTCGGCACAAGCTCCCCCATGGCAAGAGTATAATGTCCGGTTCCCGCTCCCAAATCCGCCACAATATCGTCTTCCTTGAGCGCAAAAGCTTTTAAATTTTTTATCGGGTTGGAAAACACTCCTTAATTATAGCAATAAAAAAGCCTTTTGTATAAAAGTTATCAACAAATGCTGATGTCAAAGGGCACCTTTGACATGTATAATGGAAACATGAAAAATAGAGATTACAAAAATTTTGCATCTGGGGCGATAGTTCATGTTTTCAATAGAGGAAATAACCGTGAGAAAATTTTTTACGATCAAAGCGATTACAAAGCTTTTTTGTTTAGAGTTGGATTAGCTTTAGGTATTGAACCTGAAATTCTTAAAAAAGAAAATTTAACATCTATCCCCTATTCAAGAATCAGAATAAATGCAGATAAAAATAATTTCAAACTATACGCTTTTTGTTTGATGCCAAATCACTTCCATTTATTAATTGAGCAGGTTGGAGATGTTTCAGTTTCAAAATTAATTTCACAAATATGTACAAGTTATTCTATGTACATAAATAAAAAATACAAAAGAGTAGGTCATGTATTTCAAGAAAGATTCAAATCCGTATTGGTAGAAAATAATGCTCAGCTTATGTGGTTATCAAGTTATATCCATATGAATCCGGTAAAAGATGGATTAGTTAAATATCCCAGTGAATATAAATGGAGTAGCTATAATAATTTTGCTCTAAATGGAGACTTGCCGATAATTAACAAGGAACTTCTGCTTGGAACATTTGGCGATATTGACAATTTTAAAAAACAAACATCAAGCTTTAGTGTCAAGGACAGTCCTTGACATTTTGGTTAGAAAAATATCATGGGCTCCCCTTTTAATAACGAGAATCCTTTTTTGATACCTTTTAATTCTTCTGAGCTGATAGGATTTATTTCATCTATTTCACTTTCTTTTATCCATTTGTATTCTGAATGATCTTCTGGATTTATTTTTATGTTTTCAATTGAATCTTTGAATTTTGCAAAATAGATAATTTCAATAGAATGTGAATTTTTTACTTGATTTGTATATGTAAAAAATAAAAACGGATCCCCAATAGAAATACCCATTTTGTGTTCTTCCATAATCTCTCTTTTCAATCCTTCAATAATATCTTCATTAAACTCAATGTGTCCACCTGGCAATTCAAAGAAACCTGGAAGAAATTTTTTGGTTAATGCCCGCCTTGGTAAGAATAATTTTTCTTCTCCATCAAATTTTTGATGTATAAAAGCACAGGCTGTTATGACCTGTTTACCTTCTGCGGAAATTTCATCACTATTTGAGGTTATATCCATAAGCTAATTTTAAATGCACGCCAAGGAAGCGATGCCGTCGCCGGCGCGGAGGCGCATGATGGTCACACCCTGAGTCTGCCGGCCGAGAGATGAGATATCTTTCAGGGCGGTGCGGATAACCTGCCCTTTTTTAGACATGGCAATCAGCTCATCTTCTTCTCCGTTCAATACTTTGGCAACTATCAGCTTGCCGGTCTTAGGAGTTACTTTCGCCGTTTTGACGCCAGAACCGCCGCGCTTTTGGACTTTATATTCTTTCAAATCGGTTTTCTTGCCAAAACCATTTGCGCTCATCGTCAAAAATGCGCCAGTTTTCTGTTCTTTCTTCACCACATCAACTCCGATGACTTGGTCGCTTTTCGAGAGCCTGATACCGCTTACTCCTCCCGCCGTCCTGCCCATTTCCCGCACATCGGATTCTTTAAATCTAATTGATTGTCCGTCGGCGGTTGCAATCATGACTTCGTCTCCTTTTTCCGTCTGGAGCGCGGAAACAAGCTGGTCGTCCTTATCCAAGCGAATAGCGATGATGCCGCTTCGGCGCACGTCTTTGAAGCTCTCGGAAGACATTTTCTTGGCTGTGCCGTCTTTTGTCACAAGCATGAGCGAAGAGGATGTTTTAGTTAAGTCCTTCGGCCCGCCTAGACTCGTGCTAGTCGAGGCTGGCATTGCCAGAATAGAGGTTACTTTTTCTTCTCCGGAAAGAGCCAGGAAATTCATGATGGATTTTCCCTTGGTCGCGCGGCGTCCTTCAGGAATATCATACATTTTCATCTGATAAACTTTCCCGAGATTGGTAAAGAAAAGAAGGTTGCTGTGAGTGGAACCGGAGACGAGCATCGTCACAAAGTCTTCTTCTTTGGTTTCAAGGTCAATCACGCCGACGCCTCCCCGCTTTTGCGCACGGTATTCAGACGGGTCTGTGCATTTTACATATCCGCCGGCTGTGAGTACAAGCATAGTTTCTTTTTCCGGAACCAAATCTTCGTCGGAAATTTCTTTCACTCCGCCTTTCACTATCCTGGTCCTTCGTTCATCGGCATATTTCTCGCGAATTTCTTTCAATTCTTCGGCGATTGTTTTCAATATTTTTTTAGGGCTTGAAAGCAAATCCTTCATGGCCGCGATAAATTTCTGTTTTTCGGCAAGCTCGTCTTCAACGGCTTTTCTCTCCAGCCCGGCAAGCTTTGCCAGCTTCATTTCCAAAATTGCCGTCGCCTGCAAATCCGAAAACTTAAATTCCTTCATTAAATTCAGCTTGGCAATGGCAGAATTCTTAGACCCGCGAATGACTGTAATCACGCGGTCTATTTTATCCAGCGCTTTTTTCAAACCAAGCAAAATGTGCTCGCGTTCTTCCGCTTTTCTTAAATCATATGCAGACCTTCTCTTCACAACTTCTTTTCGGTGCGCAATAAATTCAGCCAGAATGGATTTGAGAGATAGTGTCTGCGGCACGCCGTCCACCAGCGCAACCATATTAAAATTAAAATTTGACTCAAGCTGGGTGTTTTTATAAATATAATTCAAGACTTTCTCCGGATGGGCGCTCGGCTTCAAATCAATGACAACCCTTATATCTTTCGTAGACTCATCCCGAAGCCCTTTAATGCCCTCAAGCTTTTTCTCCTGAACAAGCTCGGCTATCGCGACAATCAGATTGGATTTGTTAACGCGGAAAGGAATTGAAGTGATAATAATTGAAAAGTTTCCATCTTTTTGCTCAGCAATTTCCGCCTCGCCTCGGCACACCACTCCGCCTCGCCCGGAGCCATACGCGTGAAGCATGTCTTTGTATCCATAAGCGATTCCGCCGGTTGGAAAATCCGGACCTTTAATAAACTGCATCAGGTCTTCAGTCGTAGCCTCTTCGTTTTCAATCAAATAACCTGTCGCGTCCAAAACTTCCGCCAAATTATGCGAAGGGATGTTGGTAGCCATGCCAACAGCAATGCCAAGCGTGCCGTTTAGAAGCAACGCCGGCACGGAAGAAGGAAATACGATAGGTTCTTTGCGAGTCTGGTCATAATTCGGACGAAAATCAACCGTTTCTTTTTCTAAATCACGCAAAAGCTCCGAAGAAATTTTGGACATTTTTGCTTCTGTATAACGCATCGCCGCCGCGTTGTCTCCGTCAATAGAACCGAAATTTCCCTGCCCGATGACAAACGGATAACGATAAGAAAACTCCTGAGCCATTCCAACCATTGAATCGTAAACAGCCGTATCTCCATGGGGATGATATTTTCCGAGCACATCTCCGACAATAGCCGCCGACTTCCTGAATCGCGCCGACGCAGTGAGCCCCATTTCATTCATAGCGAAAAGAATTCTCCTGTGCACAGGCTTTAATCCGTCGCGTACATCCGGCAACGCGCGCGCAGTAATAACTGACATAGCATAAGCCAAGTAGGACTCTTTCATTTCTGTCACTACGTCAACCGGCAGAATTGAATCTGCGTGCACTACTTCTTCTTCATTTGATTTTGGTGAATCTTTTTTTGCCATAATATTTACAAACTATTTTCTTGCGCTCTTAAATCTGCATTGGGGTCTGTGCCTGAATTTGAGTTTGGAATTGAATTTGGTTGGGTAATACTATTGTATCCGCCTTCTACATTATTCTTAATGGCGGAAAATGGCTTTAAATCCTGGCTTATTTTTGCCTGCGTATCCGGACTTGTAAAATTCACCCCCAAAGAATAAACCCACACCAGAATTAAAACAACGGCGAAAACTGCAGTCAAAACGTGCAAAATATGTCTGCGAACTTCCTCCGGCTGTTTTCTGATGTTGTGAATTATTGCTTTCATACGGCTTTTAGGACCACCACTTCTCCTTCTTTATTATCTAAATCTTTTCTCTTTAGAGTCAGCTTGTCTGCTTCTTCAATTTTTTCTTCGCCAAGCTCTTTGAGAAAAGCTTTGAGCGCGCCCTCGTCGTAATCCATCGGTATTATCAACCTGGGCTCCAGCGATGAAGCCAGCTTCGCGGCCATTTTTGCGTCCAGCATTCCATGCCCGCCAATCGGAACAAAAAGAATATCCGGGCTATTTATAGCTTCACGCGATTCTTTGGAAAACTCCGGGTTAGACAACGCTCCCATGAAAGCAATATTGATATCGTCTAAAGAAAAAACATAAACTGTATTTATATATTTTTTATTTACCCCTGCCTTGGCGGGGTCGGCGATCAAAGCATCCGACAAAACTCCTTTAATAAAAATTTCTTTCACCTCATAATCCCCCGGCCCGGTAATAACAAACGGCTCCCGCTCGCCATGAGAAAGCTGCTCTATGCCGTTATAGTCAGGGTGATTCGTAGTTACTAAAGCGATGTCTGTACCGAAATGCGCGGTTATGCCTGTTTTAGAACTCTTGCTGACGGGATTAAAAGCCAGGACCATTTCCCCTTGCTGAATCTTAAAAAACTGCTTGCCGAAATATGTGATTATCATTACATATAGTATAGCAAAAAAATTTATAAAATGGTAGCCCAAAAAAATTAAAAAACAGCATCGCCCATGGGATGGGACAATGCTGGTTAACCTCCTTACTTCCACAGAATGCCAACAATGATTGCCGCAATCATTGCTACAACCCATACCCTTGCAAGATTGCTCATTTTTTTCTTGTCCATTACGACACCTCTCCTTCGTCTTTCATTTTTAACACTACAACTATCGATACTAATGTCAACGAACTCATTCAAAACCACCTCACCCCTTAATCCCCTCTCCAGATTACTGGCGAGGGGAAAAATACAGAAGTAGAATTAACTTATGGCTAAACTAAAAACAATTATAAAAGCAAGATATTTAAGAAAGGAAGAAACAAGAGCAGAAAAAATTCTATGGCAAGAATTAAGAGATAAAAAGCTTGGCGTAAAATTTAGAAGACAACACCCTGTAGATAGTTTTATCTTAGATTTTTATGCACCAGAAATTAAATTGGCTATAGAGCTTGATGGTTCTCCGCATACAGAAAGCCAAGAATACGATAGACTGCGAACAGAATATTTAAACTTGAATGGAATAAAAATTATTCGCTTTTGGAATTCCGAAGTTGAAAAAAATCTTGAAGAAGTAGTAAGAAAAGTTAGAAATGAAATAGTTTGATAAAATATACTTTGCCTGGATGTCTGGCACGACGTTGGAACTTTTTTGCTGGAAAATAAGGGTTAATTTTTTTAAGGTTTAGTTTCCTTTGTGGCTATATTAGACTTCATTTCTTCTATGTATAACTCTA
>CAZKWN010000014.1:0-10299 GCA_964556605.1 uncultured Candidatus Saccharibacteria bacterium | reverse complement strand
TCTTGGGCTGAAAAGGTGAAGTAATTTTAATTCTTTCCTCCTATATCTTTTAAGTCTGTAGTTTTATCATTTTTAAAATCTTCAATGAAACTGTCTGGATTAGGTTGTAATGACGCTTGTTTAATAACAGTAATCCTAACATCAGGATATTTACTCTTAAGCTCCGGGACAAGTTTAAGAAAACGATCTATGGTTTTTTCAGGATTGGAAGTATGATGAAGTGCTACTAAATTAATGGCCCACTGGTCAACATCAGGATACTTGAAAGAAAGTTCCACTACTTTGTTAATATAGTAATTAATGAATTTTTCTGGGTTTGAAGGATATCTGATTATCGCTTGATTTATTACTATCTCGTTGACTTCGGGATATTTTTTAGTCAATTCTCTTAAAACATCAGGATTGTGATGATAGGATAAGGAAGCAATTTCTAAAGCTTGGGTTGGAGTCATTCCTTCTTTGATTGAAGCCTTAAGTAGCTGTATGAAGTCAAAAGTATAAGCAATAATTTGTTCTCGAATATATTCTTGATCTTCTAAAACATTCGGTATTGCCTTGCTGTGACGTGATGATGTCTTTTGATCCTGGGTTAGTAAACGGTATTGTTGCTTAAAGAAAATCATTAGACCATCTTTAAAAGCCTGAAACACTTCATTTTCATCGATACCTGTAAGAATACCTCTTATCTTATGCTTCTGTTCATCTATCCAATCTTGGTTCTCTGAAAGAACATCAATCAACTCTTTACTAACATTGGCTTGAACTTTTTCAATATTTTTTCCACGTTTACCACGAACAATTGTATTATTGTCTCTTGATTCCTCTTTTATATTTCTACTCGTTTTTATTGCGCTCCTTACACTGAAGTCAATTTTTTCTTTCATAATGTTTATTATACCAGTTCCGACATCGACTACACCAGCAAAAATAAGTCTTATAAATTAAACTCTAAATTTTGTGCGTCGGGAAGGATTCGAACCTTCGTAGCCCTAAGGCGACAGATTTACAGTCTGTTGTAATTGACCACTCTACCACCGACGCGTGTATATAAAATAGCATAAATTTTTATTTTTTGCATTATTGTAAAAAATTTTCAAAACAAAAAAAATACAACCCGCCAAGTTCTAGGACTAGCAGGTTTAGTTGACAAAAAAAGATAATAATGCTACTATACTGAGCGAAACACCGAATCAGCTACTCAGGAGATTGCAGGATGAAGCGAGTATCTGTTGTCCTTTCAATTGTAGTGCTTTTGGCCGCCTGCATCGGGTGTGGTTTGTTTAATCAGCCCGTCGCACAACCACAGACACAAATCATCCGGCAGGATGAAGCCAGCGCCAAAGTGCAACGGCAAAAAGATGTTGCCCTTCAGCACTTTCAAGAGTTTCGAGTCGCGGGCACATTTAGTGCTGGAGTAAAGGCCTTGGACTCGATGGAACTGGCTCTCGGAAGTGTCGGCTTGACGAACGCCGACATACCCGTGAAAGAAACCGAAATTACGGCCCACCTCTGGGACTTGGCTCATCGGCGGCCAGTTAAGAAAGTGGTGCCACCAACCAAGACCGTGGCTCACAACAAAATCAAAAGCGAGAAGCAGCGAAAGTAGTTGCATCGCGCAGAACATCGGCCAGTAGAACACAGGCCCGCCAGTAACATGGTGGGCCGCTTTTTATTTTGTACACGATGTAGTTTTCATCAATTCCGTTCGAATCCTTCCCGACGCACAAAAAAAAGAAAAGACCCCGCGACTAGCGCAGGGCTTTTTTCTATGTAGTCAGATGGTTCCGTTACCAGCCTAGAGGTAACTTTCCAGTACGCGCATAAACATCAAGCATACTGAGAAAAATAACTTCAATAACAAGAAGTATCACTACTGAAACAGGGAAACCTTCTTGTTTTTTTTCTTCAATTTTCTCCATGACATCCCCCAGAAGGAACTTAGATTCCATAGGAACTGCTATACAAATTTAACATAGCACATTAGAGATATGTTGTCAGGTAATAATCTTGACTTCATGAAGGATTCATTTGTGCTATAATAGAATCATAATATGAAAATATTAGTGGTTGAAGACAACAAAAGTTTGGCGGAGAATTTAAAGCAGGGCCTTATGCAGGAAGGCTATGCTGTGGATGTGATTGAAGAAGGGCCGGTCGCGGAACGAAGAATATTAATTAATCGCGACGAGTATGACCTCATCGTCTTGGACAGAATGCTCCCCGGCAAAGACGGCGTATCAATCTCTAATTTTTGGAGAGAAAACGGCGTGGTGATTCCAATTCTGATGTTAACCGCTCTTTCCACCACCGATGACAAGGTTGTGGGACTTGATGCCGGAGCGGATGATTATTTGGCAAAACCATTCGCCTTTAAAGAGCTTCTGGCTCGTGTGCATGCGCTTCTGCGGCGCCCGAAGCAATCTTTTCCCGACATACTTACTTTGGGAGACATAAATATCAACACCGCCAGCAGAGTCGTAACTTACAAAAACAAACCGGTCTCCCTCACACTCAAAGAATTCATGGTGCTGGAGTATCTGATGCGCAATTATAATAAAGTGATTACTCGGGATGAACTTTATTCGCACGCATGGGACTTCGCAGATTCGTCATTTAGCAATACTGTCGATGTGCATATAAAAAATTTAAGAAGAAAAATACATGACGATTCAAAAATTATACAAACAATTCGCGGAGTGGGTTACAAGATGGGAAATTAACCTCAGGTTTGACGAATTTTTTGAAGCCCGGGTCGGGCTTACTTTGTATTATTTGATTACCGCCATAATACTTCTGGGCGGATCAAGCATCATCACTTATAAGGCGATCTTTGCTAACCTGACTCAGGAAATTTTAGAAAGAGGGGGCTACAACCCGAACATTTCTCAAAGAATCATAAGCGACACGCAGTCCATCCTGATAAACCGCTTCGTGACCATAGATTCTTTAATAATATTATTTGTCGTCATAATAGGATTTTTACTCACCAGCAGAACGCTGCGGCCGATTAAATCCAACATGATAAGACAAAAAAGATTTATCGCGGATGCCTCCCACGAGCTTCGAACTCCGATTGCAATTGTCGTTTCCGGCCTTGAAGTAGCCCTCTCCAATAAAAAACTAGATTTTACGCTGGCTAAAAAAACACTTGAGGGCACCCTGGAGGAAATGAGAAAATTCTCAAAATTGAGCGACACCCTGCTTGATATATCTAAATACAGCATACTGGCGCGGCTGGACCATGAACCCATCGGGATTGATGAACTGGTAAAATCCATTGCGGAAAAATATAAAAACTTAGCCAAGCTAAAAGAAATAAGTATTGAGGTGAAGATGGAATCTCCCGCAGTCGTAGAAGGAAATGAAATTGAATTTTCCCGCGTATTCTACAACATTCTGGACAATGCCATTAAATACACGCCTCAAGGCGGAACAATAAAGGCATCGGGAGAAATTGTTGTCCCGGGTAAATATCAGGTAACTATTTCTGATAACGGTAGCGGTATCAGAGAAGAAATTATTGATAAGGTATTTGATCCATTCTTCAGGGGGGACGCCACCCGCAGCACAAATGGAGCGGGACTGGGACTCACTCTTGTAAAAAAGATTATTGAAGACCATAAAGGAACTATCTCCATAAAAAGCGAATTAAACAAAGGGACGAGCATGATTGTATCTTTCCCAACTTCTTCATTCTGATTTCACTTATCGGGAATAAAATAGAGATATGAAGTATAAAAAGCGAATTGCGACAGGGGCGCTCGCCATATCATTATTAGTTGGAGGTTCTAATGTTTTTGCTTCAACACCGCAAGATTTAGGCATTAAAAATTCACAGGTAGCTTATCAAAAACAAAATAAAAATAGTAAAAGTTTAAAGATAAAAAATAGTTTGAAGAATAGCGTAGTTGGAATAATCGAGACGGTAAGCAGTACGGGATTTACTGTGGATATTAAGAATATGAAAACAAAAACCGCATCCTCGGTAGATGTGACGGCGGATGGCGGAACGGTATATAGTAAAAATGGAATTGTTGCACATCTCTACGACCTCTCTGTAGGCCAAAAAGTAATTGTCGTAGGTAAACTAGATAAAACAACAAACATCTTAGTTGCTAAAACCGTAAAAATAGCTTAGACAGAAGAAGAGTGGTGAGGGGGACGGACCCTGATTGGGCTCTTTGTTCTGCCGGACCTCCCTCCCGAGTTATCTTTTTTGGTTTCAATAACAAGCTCTCCATTTTTTACCGAAACAAAAACTGAATCCCCTTTTATAACTCCGTTTGAAATAATATAGGAAGCGACTGGATTCAAAATTTTATTCTGAATCAGACGATTGAGCGGCCTTGCTCCGTAATGCGGGTCGTAGCCTTCTTTCGCCAGATACGAGAGCGCCTCACTCTCGATTTCAAAGTTTATTCCCTTGTTCTTCAACCGGTCGGCAACAACTTTTATCCTCAGGCCGACTATCTCCTTTAAGGCAGCCTCCGACAAGACATCAAAAACAATAATCTCATCAAGGCGATTCAGGAACTCCGGGCGAAAACTGTCTTTCAAAGCCTCCATGACTTTTCCTTTCATGTTGCTATAGTCATCTGTTTTTGAATTATTGGAAAATCCTATTGATTCCATTTTTTCCACGAATTGCGAACCGATGTTGGATGTAAGAATAATGATAGTATTTTTGAAATTTACCACTCTTCCTTTTCCGTCGGTCAGCCTGCCTTCATCGATGACTTGCAGAAGTATGTTAAAAACTTCCGGATGAGCTTTTTCTATTTCATCAAAAAGTATCACCGCATAAGGCCTGTGCCGGACGGATTCCGTCAGCTGGCCTGCTTCATCATAGCCCACATATCCCGGAGGGGAACCGATGAGCTTGGACATTGAGTGTCGTTCCATATACTCGGACATATCCACGCGAATGATTGCGTTATCGTCGTTAAACATGAATTGGGAGAGAGCTTTAGTAAGCTCCGTCTTGCCGACTCCGGTCGGACCTAGAAATATAAACGAACCGATTGGGCGATTCGGGTCTCCGATTCCGGCGCGGGAACGGCGAATCACATCGGCGACTCGCTTGATTGCCTCGCTTTGACCGACAACCCTCTTCTTCAGCTCTCCTTCCATTTTCTCAAGTTTTTCCCGCTCTTCCTCAAGCATTTTTGTAAGAGGTATGCCGGTCCATCGAGCAACAACTTCCGCGATATCTTCGGCGGTAATTTCTTCCTTCAATATCCTGCGCGATTTTTGCAATTTTTTCAGGCGCGCCAGCTTTATGTCAAGCTCTTTTTTCAGCGTGGGTATTTTCCCGTAGCGTATTTCCGCCGCCCGGGAAAGGTCGGATTTCATTTCCGCGTCTTCGGCCTCAAAACGAATAGCTTCGAGTTCCTTTTTAATAGCGCGAATATCCGTTACAATTCCCTTTTCATTGGTCCACTTCAATTCAAGCTCTTTTGTTTTTTCGGACAAATTGCCTATTTCTTTGTCTATTTCTTTTATTCTGCTTTTTTCCTCTTTCTGTTTATTTTTAGCATGCCCCCCTGCTCTGCCTGAGTCAAGCTCTTTTTTCAGCGCTTCTTTTTCAATTTCCAGACGCAAAATCTTTCTGTGCGCTTCTTCCAAAACCGGAGGCTTATTCTCAAGCATTATTTTAAGCGAAGAAGAAGCTTCATCTATCAAGTCTACCGCTTTGTCCGGTAAAAATCTGTTGGTAATATAACGGGATGAAAGATTGACCGCGGCCACGATGCTGTCGTCGGTAATGCGAATGCCGTGGAAAAGCTCGTATTTTTCTTTAAGCCCGCGGAGAATGGCAATCGTATCCTCAATGGATGGCTCGTCAATATAAACAGGCTGAAAGCGCCTGGCGAGAGCCGGATCTTTCTCAATGTGTTTTTGATATTCCCGCAAAGTTGTCGCGCCGATAGCCCGCAGTTCTCCGCGGGAAAGCGCCGGCTTCAGCATGTTTGAGGCGTCCATCGTACCTTCAGCTCCTCCGGCCCCGACTATGGTGTGAATCTCGTCAATAAAAAGAATTATTTTTCCGTCAGAGCGTTCGATTTCTTTCATAATTCCTTTCAGCCTTTCTTCAAACTCTCCGCGATATTTCGTGCCCGCCACCAGCAATCCTAAATCCAGCGAAACGAGCTCTTTTTCTTTTAGAGACTCGGGAACATTATTTTTTGCAATCATTTGCGCGAGCCCTTCAACCACGGCCGTCTTGCCGGTCCCCGCTTCTCCTATTAAAATAGGATTGTTTTTTGTCCGGCGCGAGAGTATCTGCATGATGCGGGTTATTTCATTGTCCCGGCCGATAACCGGATCCAATTTATCTTCTCTGGCCAGCTTGGTTAAGTTGCGGGTATATCGGAGGAGCAGTTTGAATTTTTTCGGTTCAGTCGTATCGGTGATATTTTGGCTGCGCAGCTCCTCTAAAACTTTCATCACTTGGTCTTTGTGAATTCTGAACCGGGCGAGAGTCTCCCGCGCTTCGCTTGTGACTTCCAAAATCGCGATGAAAAGATGCTCGGTTGAAACGAAATCATCTTTCATGTATTCCGCCAGCTTGGCAGACTGCTCAATGGCTTGGGCTAAATCCGGATTGAGATAAATCTGATAGGACGGCGAGATGGTGCTGTGCGATTCCGGAGCTTCAATTAATTCCAAAACGGAATCCACCAGAAGCATTGTGTCTATTTCCAATTTATCCAAAATGGAATTAACCATTGACTCTTCCTGAAGCAGAAGAGCCGCCAGCAAATGAAGCGTGGAAACATGGTTCACGCCGCGCTCAATGGCCAGTTCGTGAGCTTTTTTGATTGCATCTTTTGCTTTAGTTGTAAATTTATTTAATGGTGGCATATTTAAAATTATTGTCGTAAATTATACATAATAAAGTATAAATATTTCTAATTAAGTGCGGATGAAGCTGGGGTAGAGGAAGATGGTGCCGCGGCCGGGCTTAGGGCATCGGTGATAGCTTTAATAGAAGCAAATGACACAGTCGTATTATCCGGAGAAAGTGCCATACCTAATGCTTCGCCATTTAAATCAAGAACTAATCCGCCGGCATTTGATTTTGAAACGTTTAGATCGATACTTTTATTTGTATTCAATCCTTCAAAAATTGAAGATCCTACGGTATTCCCCAACACAATAACATCCTGGCCTATTTTCATTGAACTCAAATCGCCAAAGGCCGGGACAGCAAAGACAGGCTTGTCCGTCCCGTTTACCGGAGCTCCTAATTTAAGAAAAGAAAAACCATCTTTATTTGTTGATACAAAATCAGCCTTAAATTTTCCGCTGGAATTTTTTACATAATAAACTTCTTTATCCGGCACAAGTGTCGCGTCAGCCGCAATCGTTCCATCAGTGTAAACCGCAAATCCCCGCCCGGCGGAAACTTCGGAAGTAGTATAGTCCGCATTTTGAACCTCTTTGATTATAGAAAATACGGCTGATTGATTTTTAGCAATTGCGTCAACCACCAGATCTTCTTCTTTAACAACAACCGTCTGCGTAATCGTCTTTCCTTCCACTTGCTGAATTTTCTCGACAGTCTGCTGTATAACCCTATTTACAGGAGTAGTAAAAGACGCCGGTGCTTGCTGCATTAAAGTCACGGTCGTTATACCTGTCGCGATGGAAGTGACAAAACTCAAAAGCACCGCCAAAAGTATGAGTTGTGATTTGTTTAACTCTTTGATATCCATGGGCTAATCATACCACTTTTTTAGTTTTTGCAAAATTTCGGATAACAAAATTAAAGTTTCAAATTGTAAAAGCAGAACCGTCTTTCAGCAAATAAAATGCTAAAAAACGGCTCATTGTATAGTTGGTCTGGGAACCAAAAACCTAATAAGGGAGGAATCATCCCAGATTTTAGAATCGGTTAATTTATGCACATGCACGTATGGCTGCATTAAATGATTGACATACATGCCGACAATATTACGCCTGAGTTTGAAGAAAACCCCGTAGCCACCCAAGCAGAACATGTTGGCATGGCCGTCGCGCCAGAACTGAACCACTTGGCTTTCTTGCCAAGGCTTACACTCTCGTTCTGTTTTAAATAATTCGTAAACATCGCTGAAAGTACCGCATCCCACAATACGGTAGGCAATAGCCTGAATTGCCAGAGTCGGATCGCATCGCCCGCCCAACAAGGCTTTGCCGAAAATCCCGGCCGTAAAAATACCGCTGTCAGCAATTTTTACGATTCCATCTGTTGCACCAATTAAAGCCGTCCCTTCAGAAAAAACTCTGAGAGGGTAAGCCATCATCTGCCTCCTTTTATTTTTTAGAATTCAAGCCCCCAAAGAGCTTCCTAGTTTTTCACAATAAAGGTTAATTATGAATTTAACATTAATACCACTTTTTTAGTTTTTGTAAAATTTCGGACAATGCTTTAATAGTGTAATCAATATCTTTTTTGGTTGTTTGTCGGCCGAAAGAAAAACGCACTCCGCCAATTTCCGAATTCGCTCTCGGGCAGATTGCTTTGATGACATGCGAACCTTCTGCGCGCGAACTTTTGCAGGCGCTTTTTGAAGAAGCCATGATGCCCTTAGCTGATAATTCTATTACCAATAAGTCGCTAGGAATTTTTGGGAATGTAACATTGATAATGTTCGGCAATCTATTTTGTAAATCGCCATTGACCTGCAGACGTTGGACGTCTGTTTTACCGACGTCCAACGTCTGCAGTTGCTTGATAAAATAATCGCGTAATTTAGCGAGACGCGCAGTTTCTTTTTCTTTAATTTCTTGCACAGACACCAAAGCTGTGGAAAATTTTATAATCTCCGGCAGATTTTCCGTCCCCGGGCGTAACCCCAGCTCTTGGTCTCCCCCGCCAAACACCGGCGCAAGCGATACGGATTTTCTTTTATAAAGAATTCCGACCCTGCCGGCGCCTTCAACCTTCGCGCCGGAGAGCGTGAGCAAATCCACTCCCAGCTTTTCCACATTTAAATCCAAATAATTTACCGCCTGCACGGCATCAACATGGAATAAGGGCAAAGATGATGTTTTAGAGACTTGGGAGCGCGACGGCGCGAGCACGAGGAATTTTTCAGCAGAAAAATATCCGTGCTCCAAAACATTATGTTTGCCCGTCTTCCTGTAATGCCTAATTTCTCTGGCAATTTCTTTTATCGGCTGAATCGTGCCGATTTCGTTGTTTGCATACATCACCGAAACAAGCACGGTGTTTTTTTTAATTTCTTTTTTTATTTTTTTTGGGTCTACTATTCCGTTTGCTTCCACCGGAACGATAGAAGTTTCCGCCAATTTTCTTTTAGCCAAAAGTTTAAAAGTTTCAAGAACCGAGGGATGCTCAATGTTGGTGGTAATGATATGCGGAAGAAAACCTTGCTCCTCTGCCGCATACACCGCACCTTGTATCGCAATATTATTGCCTTCGGTTCCCCCGCTGGTAAAAATTATTTCTTCTTTGCGAGAATAGAGCACCCCCGCGACTTCCAAGCGCGCTTCTTCAAGCTTTTTCTTCGCATTTACTCCATATGCATGTATAGAACTTGGGTTGGGAGACACCGAAGCCGCGTAATCCAGGTATATATCTTTTACCCCGCCACGGCGGGGCAAGTTTGATTTAGCCATAAAAATAGTATATATTGAAACTGCATGAATATAAAGCTCGAGATACTTTTTTTTGTTTTAATCGGAATCGCCATTTTTTTTATTGTCTTGGGCGCCGTTTGGGTTGTCGTTACCGAAAAACGCCTAAAAAGATTTTTCCTTGGTAAAAAAGCAAAAGACTTGGAAGATACTATTGAAATACTGGGAACAGAAATTGCCAAGCTGGATAAGGCGAGAAATAATATTGAAAAAGAAATTGCAGTTGTAAACAATAAACTAAAAAAAAGCATTCGCGGACTTGAGACGATACGCTTCAACCCGTTCCCCGACCAGGGAAGCAATCAAAGCTTTGCTGTGGGAATGCTGAACGAAGAAGGCGACGGTTTGGTGATTTCAAGCTTATATTCCCGCGAGCGAATGAGTATATTTGCCAAGCCGATTAAGGCGGGCATTTCCGAATACGAGCTCTCGGCAGAAGAAAAAGAGGCGCTCAAAAAAGCGGAAGTAAAATAAAAAATTTATATGGATAAAATAGATAAAAAAATAGCTGTAGTCGCGCGCCCGCCTGTTGTGGTGGTTATGGGTCACGTTGATCATGGAAAATCAACGCTTTTGGACTATATAAGAAAAACAAATATTGTTGATAAGGAGGTTGGGGGTATAACTCAAAGCATATCCGCCTATGAGGTCTTA
>CAZKWN010000013.1:0-10529 GCA_964556605.1 uncultured Candidatus Saccharibacteria bacterium | reverse complement strand
CATGATGTTGCCATCAATAGATTTTGAGTCTATCGCGTCTACCAATTCCGCCACCCGGGCAAAGCAAACTGCTTTGCTTTGACCCTGATCCTTTAGGAATTGCCGTTACGAGCTTGTGAGATGGCAATAGGGGGCCAATTCACATATTCTACACACATTTACACTCAAAATCAATTATTGAAAATAAATTTTTTGTGCTAAAATGGATTCATGTCCAACATTTATTCCAATTCAATTTTCTGGATTGACACCGATAAAATAAAACCAAACCCTTTCCAGCCAAGGCGGGACTTTGACGAGGCGCGTTTGCAGGATTTAGCAGATTCCATAAAACAATACGGGGTTCTCCAGCCTCTCATAGTTTCCCGTTCGGAGGTGGAAAAAGAAGACGGAGGGCTCATAACAGAATACGAATTAATTGCCGGAGAACGAAGATTGCGGGCTGCAAAGATTGCCGGAGTTTCCCAAGTGCCGGTCGTTATCCGCGAGGGAGACACGGCCATAATGAAGCTGGAGCTTGCTATTATTGAGAATCTACAACGGGAAGATTTAAATGCGGTTGACCGGGCGAGGGCCTTTTTCCGGTTGGTGACTGAATTTAAGTTCACGCATAATGAGATCGCAAAAAAGATGGGCAGAAGCAGGGAATATGTTTCCAATTCTCTGCGTATTTTGACTTTGCCGGAAGAAATTCTAAACGCCCTGTCTGAAGGAAAAATAACCGAAGGGCATACTCGGCCGATTTTAATGCTCGTGGACCATCCGGAAGAGCAGTTGGTATTGTTTAAAGAAATTGTCTATAAAAAAATTACCGTGCGGGAAGCGGAAAGACTGGCGCGGAAAATTGCTTATGACCGCGTGCGCAAGAAGGAATTTATGCCTGACCCGGAAATTACCGAGCTGGAAGAGGAATTTCAGGAAAAATTAGGCACGCGTGTCCATATTGACCGCAAAGAATTAGGCGGCCAGATTAAAATTGATTTTTTTTCTACCGAAGATTTGCGGACAATATTAGATTTGATAAATAAATCAGCAATCGAAAAGAAGCCTGAGGAAATGCTTGAAAATTATATTTCAAATTCAGACGTTGTTTCCGACGTTGGACGTCAGGATCCCGGACGTCCAACGTCGGAAGAAATACCAATAGATGACCGGACAAAAGAAGAAACCAAAGAAGATGATGCCGAGCTATATAATATTTCCAATTTTAGCGTTTAGGATCTTCCGAAGGCCTCGCCTGTAGGCCTAAAATTTCTAGCTACGGCCGAAGGATTTTAGTCTGGATAAAAGGCTGTTTTTTTCCAGATACGATTTAATGTGCTTTTTAGCTATGGATGTTTTGACAAATTCGAGCCATTTGTCCGAGGGTTTGGAATCTTTTTTGGTGATTATCTCCACCATATCTCCATTTTTTAGTTTTGTAAAAAGCTGGACCATTTTTCCGTTTACTTTCGCTCCGAAAGTGTGGTCGCCGATGTCGGAATGCACGGAATA
Organism: uncultured Candidatus Saccharibacteria bacterium; assembly: GCA_964556605.1. GTDB lineage: Bacteria > Patescibacteriota > Minisyncoccia > Phycocordibacterales > UBA9973 > UBA9973. The sequence continues at coordinate 9,035 of CAZKWN010000013.1, read as the reverse complement.
AGCGAAATCAATCGGGCATGAATTTTCCGGCATATCTATGACATCTCCTTTCGGGGTAAAAACGAAAATACGGTCATTAAACAAATCCATTTTGAGGTGTTCAATAAAATTTTTCGGATCGTCCGGATTGTAATTTAATTCTTTCAGCTCTTCCAGCCATTTAAATTTATCTTTATAGGCAGTATTTTTTTTATCGTTTTGTTCTTTGTAGGTGAAATGCGCGGCGACACCGTAGGCGGCCTCAAAATGCATTTCTTTCGTTCTTATTTGGATTTCCGCAACTCCGCCTTGCCCGGTAAATACCGTAGTGTGGATAGAGCGGTAGCCGTTCGGTTTTGGAACGGCAATGTAATCTTTTATCCGGCCGGGCAGGGGATTCCAAATGGAGTGCACTATTCCTAAAACCTTATAACATTCTTCCACAGTATTTACCACAACACGTAGCGCCACGATATCATAGACTTTCTCTATGTCCATATCGTATTTCAAAAGCTTTTTATATAAGCTGTATTTATGCTTTATCCGATAGTCGGTTTCAACGACATTTATTTTATTTTTTTGCAGTTCTTTTCTGAGCTCTTGGTTGACCTCTTTGAGAATTTTTTCGTAAAATTCTTTCTTCTCTTTAATTAATTCTTCTATCTTTTTGTATTCTTCCGGATAGGCATAAGGAAAAGCGGCATCTTCAATCTCGCCTTTAAGTTTCCCCATTCCCAAACGATTGGCAAGTGGCGCATAGACGTCGATTGATTCCAAAGCTATTCTGTGTCTTTTTTCTTCGCGTATAAACTGGAGAGTTCTTAAATTGTGAAGCCTGTCTGCAAATTTTATAATAACTACCCGCAAATCATTTGCTATCGCAATAAAAAACTTACGCAAGGATTCTATGTGCCTTTCTTGTCCGCGGTATTTCAGGGTTCCCAATTTTGTCACTCCCTTTATTAAAAATAAAATATCATCGCCGAATTCTTTTTTAATTTCTTCTTCGGTTGTTTTTGTGTCTTCAAGCGTGTCGTGGAGCAGGCCTGCGGTAATCGTCTGGGCGTCCATTCCGGATTGAGCCAATATTTTCGCAGTAGCGAAGGGATGAATGAAATAAGGCTCTCCGGATAGCCTTTTTTGGCCTTCGTGCGCCTTCTTTGCAAACTCATAAGCCTTTGCTATGAGCTCTACCTCATCTTTATTTGCAGTAGCTCCCATAAGGTTTGTTATTTCTCTTACCTTTTCCGCTGAATTTCCCATAATGGGCATACTATAGCATTTATATGAGGTTTTTATAAATTTAAATTTTGTTGACATAAATATTAAAAAATTGCAGAATACTCATGAATGTTCTTTGGGGTAAAAGGAGCCCCTAAATTATGGAAGAGCAACAACAGCCAATCCGGCACGAGTTGCCGAGCGAGCGTCGTTCCGTTACGCTTCATTTCTCGATTGGTGACCGGTGTGAGGGATATCTGACCGTTGGTCTTTATGAAGATGGTTCGCCCGGCGAGATTTTTCTAGTAATGGCAAAGGAGGGTTCGACCATATCGGGCCTTTTGGACTCCTTCGCTATCGCGGTTAGTTTGGGTCTCCAGTATGGCGTGCCGTTGAAGCTCCTTGTAGATAAGTTTAAATACACCTGCTTCGAACCAAGTGGGCAAACAGGGAATAAAGATATCCCGTACGCCAAATCCATTATGGACTATATCTTCAGTTGGCTTTCCCTCAAGTTTCTCAAGCCTGAGGACTCAAGAAGGGAAATTCCATCCTTGACTTTACCCTTTCCGCCAACGCTAGAAGAGGAAGCTCCGTCGTGTTCTGTGTGCGGTGCAATAACAACTAGATTGGGGGACCAATACAAATGTATGAGTTGCGGGACAACTCATATTATGGTTGATGTTGACGGCCCGTCCTTTAGAAAGATTCAAACGGATCGGGGAGTATAATCCTCCCAAAATTAACAAAAATGGCGACGAACCGGGAACAATCGGGGAGTCGCTATTTTAACTTCAACCAAGTTATCACTTTTTGACGGCCGTCAAGTTTGATAACACCTTAGTCTTCAATTTTCTTGATTTTGTGTGGATTGTGCATCGGGCAGGCTTTATTGGAACAGCGCTCGGGGATAGTTTTGGTTCCCAGCATCATCAAAGATCCGCATTCTTTGCAGATGTTTCCGGTCGGCTTTGCTTTCATCGCAAACTTACAGTCCGGATAATTTGAACAGGAATAGAATATACCGAATCTTCCACGGCGTTCCGAAATATCTCCCTTTTTGCAAACCGGGCAAATGATGCCGGTTCTTTTCTTGGCTTCATCGGCTTCGTCACTTTTTATAAATTTACATTTCGGATATCGCGAACAGGAAATGAAGGTGCCGCTGCCGTCGCGTCTTTCCCGAATAACCAGCTTGCCCCCGCCTGACTTTCCCTTTTTTTCACCGCACAGCGGGCACATCTCGCCGGTTTCTTCCGGACCTTTTAATTCAGTGCCGTCAAGCATCAGCGCTCCATCGCAGTCCGGATATTTGGAGCAAGAATAGAATTTGCCTCCGCGGGAAAGCTTGATAATCATCGGACTTCCGCATTTCGGGCATTTTATATTCTTCGGAGCATCGCCCAAGTTTGTCACTTTCTCCAGCTTTTCTTTTGATTTCACATCCTTAGAAAAAGGTATGTAAAAATCTTTCAATGTTTTTTCATATTCGCGCTCGCCTCTGGAAATTTCATCAAGTTCGTCTTCCATTTCCGCGGTGAAAGTATCGGAAATATAATTGGCAAAATATTTCTCCAAGAAATCAGACACGACTTCGCCTACGTCGGTGGGGAAGAGAGTTTTGTTTTCTTTCTTCACATATTCTCTATCCTCCAATGTTTTCATTATGGAAGCATACGTAGAAGGGCGTCCGATGCCCCGGCCTTCAAGCTCTTTGACCAGCCCGGCTTCGCTGTATCTGCCCGGCGGTTCGGTAAATTTTTCCTCGTTGCTCAAGCCAAGCAATTTTAATATTTCTCCTTCTTTGCACAAGGGAAGCTCCACGTCTTCTCCTCTCGCGCCATTATCTACAGCCAGCCATCCCGGGAAAAGCAATCTGGATCCGACAGCCCCGAACGGCGGAAGTTCTTCGTGTTCTTTTATGACGGCAGTGATTTTTGTTTTTAATAATTTAGCGTCAGCCATTTGCGACGATATCGCGCGCTCCCAAATCAGTCGGTATAGCTTGTCTTGGTCGTCATTGCCGGTGGAAAGTTTTTCCACATGGGTCGGGCGGATTGCTTCGTGCGCTTCTTGGGCATTTTTTGATTTAGTTTTATAAATTCTTGACTCAATATATTCCGGTCCGTATTGTTTTTTTATAAAAGACAATATTTGTCCCTGGGCAACACTTGAGATATTTGTGCTGTCTGTTCGCATGTAAGTAATATGTCCGGCCTCGTAGAGTCTTTGCGCTATTTGCATAGTGCGCGAAGGGGAATATCCTAAACGCGAACTGGCCGTCTGCTGAAGAGTGGAAGTGGTAAACGGCGCGCGTGGAGAACGTTTCTGCTCGCTTTCTTTTACCAGCTTTACTATCCATGTGCCTTTTTTGCCCTCAGTCATTATCTTCTCAACCAATTTTTCGTCCCGCGGTTCTTCACTGCATTCCAATGTAATTTTTTCCTCCCGCTCTGTTTCAAATAATCCCAATATTCTCCAGAATTTTTCCGGTACAAAAGCGCGAATTTCACGTTCACGTTCCATTATTATGCGAAGCGCGGGAGACTGGACCCGTCCGGCTGAAAGCCCGTATCTTACTTTTTTCCAAATAAGCCCGGATAAATCATAACCGACCAATCGGTCTAAAACTCGGCGAGCTTCCTGGGCTTTCCGCAATGCGGTGTCAATCTGGCGCGGATGTTTCAATGCTTCTTCCACCGCTTCTTTGGTAATTTCGTGAAAAGCTACCCGCGCGATGGGCGCGTGCACTTTCTTATCCTGATTCAAAAGCGTCTCAATGTGCCAAGCGATAGCCTCTCCTTCACGGTCGGGGTCTGTCGCCAGAAGTATTTCTGTTGCTTTTTCCGCCAACCCTTGAAGCTCATGCACAATTTTCTCTTTACCTTTAGAAATTTCATAGTGAGGAATAAATCCGCTTTCAATGTCTATGGCTTTTTTGTTTGATTTCGGCAAATCGCGAATATGCCCGACGGACGCGCGCACGGTAAACCTGTCCGCGGAATTAACGGAAGTGTTGGCTAAATATTTTTCAATCGTCTTTGCTTTTGACGGCGATTCAACAATAAGTAATTTCATAAAAATTAGTTTCTAGTTTCTAGGTTCTAGCAACTAGTCACTAGCACCTAACTCAGAGTATTACACGAAATAGATTTTTAATGCAAATTTAAATTTAAAAATTCATCCGAATTTCTCCGGCTTCTTCTTTGATTAAACCCTTGATTTCCATTATGGAAAGAAGCGCGTTCCCGGCCGGCGTAGACATTTTCATCGCGCGGATTAAATCGTCTCTAGCAGATGGCTCGCGGAGCAAGTCGGCGACTTTTTTCTCATCCGGTGATAAATCTAAAAATAATTTCGCCTGCCTTTCTTCATTTTTTGGAAGCTCAAAACCCAATGCTTCCAGAACATCTTCCGAGCTTGTAACGGGCGTGGCGCCTTGGTGGAGAAGTTTGTTTACACCCTTTGAATTGGCCGAGAAAATAGATCCGGGCACAACCAGCAAATCTCGGTTGTATTCCGTAGTTAAACGGGCGGTGATAAGGGTACCGGATTTTTCTTCGGCTTCTATAATAAGTACAGCTTTTGAAATCCCCGCCATTAGCCTGTTTCTCATCGGAAAGCTCCAAAGTGTTGCTTTAAAATCCGGCGGAAACTCTGAAATTAAACATCCGCCGCTTTTAACAACCTCTTTTGCCAGCAAGATATTTGTTTTTGGATGCATGGATTCAAAAGATAATCCCGATCCCGGAAAGACTAAAGTTTTTAAACCAACAGCCAGCGCTTTTTTATGGGCAATAGCATCTATACCTAGAGCCAGTCCGGAGACTATCACTATCGGGTAGCCTTTGAGTCCCTCGATTATTTTTTCGCAAGCTTCACGCCCGTATGTGGTATTTTTCCGCGAACCAACAACGCATAAATAAATCAAATTTGGAGGAGGCAACTCTCCCATTATCCATAGGTCTTCCGGAGGCTGGGGAATTTCCAAAAGCGCTTTCGGAAATTTATTTTTTGGAAGTTTTTTGATTTCCATGATGATAAACATAGTAAAGTTATTTCTTATAAAGCAATCTATCTGGCATTCCTATGCCAGCGAACTGCTCTGCTCGTCAGCCTGCGCAAGGCTTTCTAAGAAATAACTTTACTATGTTTTGTACATTTTAATATTTTTATTATATACTATGTGTATGTTAGACATCAAATTCATTCGTGAGAACAAAGATATCGTGCAGGAAGGCGCGAAGAAAAAGCGAGTAGAAATAAATATTGATGGACTCATTGCGCTTGACGATGAACGCCTGAAAGAATTAAAAGAAGTGGAAGAACTCCGCAGCGAGGTGAACAGAGTTTCGAACGACATAGCGAGAGACCAGGACCCGGCGCTTAAAATTCAGCTCATTGAGGAAATGCGCGCGGTAAAGGAGGAAATAAAAAAGAAAGAAGAAAAGCTTAAAGCCACGATTGAGGAATGGCAAAAGTTGATGTTAAAAATACCGAACATTCCTTCTGTGGATACTCCGGAAGGGTCTGATGACAGCGGTAATAAAGTAATACGAAGCTGGGGAGAAAAGCCGCAATTTTCATTTACACCAAAAGAGCATTATGAGCTGGGTAAAGCTCTGGGAATAATAGATACCGAAACGGCGGCGGAAGTTTCCGGATCAAGGTATGCATACCTGAAAGGCGATTTAGTTATAATGCAGTTTGCCCTTATTCAAATGTGTCTGGAAATTTTAACTAACGAAGAAACACTGAAAAAAATTGCGGAAGGTTTAAATATCCCCGTAATCCCTTCCAAGTTTCTGCCCATTATTCCTCCCGTCTTTATCAGGCCTTTGGTGCAGGTAAAAATGGCCCGATATATGACGCCTGAAGAGCACTATATGTTTCCCAATGACGACCTTATGCTTATCGGCAGTGCGGAGCATACTCTCGGCTAAATGCATATGAATAAAATTTTTGAGGAGAAAAATTTACCCATCCGGTATGCGGGATATTCTACTGCATTCAGAAGGGAAGCCGGAGCCGCCGGTAAGGACACGAACGGAATTTTACGCCAGCATCAATTTGATAAACTTGAGATGGAAGTTTTTTCTCTGCCGGAGAATTCAATGCAAGAGCAAAATTTTCTTGTCGCTATTCAGGAATATGTTATGCAAACTTTAAAATTACCTTATCAGGTGGTTGCTGTTTGTACCGGTGATATGGGCTTTCCGGACAACAGGCAGATTGATATTGAGACGTGGATGCCCGGGCAGAATGTTTACAGGGAAACTCACAGCGCAGACTCTACTGCAGGATTCCAGTCTCGCCGCTTGAACACCCGGGTGCGAAGGAGTGACGGGAAAATAGAGCCAGTGCACATGAACGACGCTACGGTTATTGCCTTGGGCCGCACCATGATTGCAATTATAGAAAATTACCAACAAGCCGACGGCTCCATTAAAATCCCGGAAGTACTGCGCAAATATATGGGAAATAAGGAGTTTATAAAATAATTAGTAATTAGGTTCTAGTGGCTAGTGACTAGAACCTTAAACCTTAAACCTAGAACCTAGAACCTAATTCATGCGAAAAAGAAGAAATGTACTAAATTCACCCCGCCTTTCCGAACTCAAAAAGCATAAACGCAATTCTTTTTTAAATAAAATTTTACTTTGCTTCTTCGGACTTTTTGTGATTTTTATTTTACTTGCTTTGCTTTCGCGGATTAAAAGCCTGAATATCAGCGATATTGAGGTTTCCGGCAATCAGGTAATAGATACGCAATCAATCAAAGACTCAATTAATCAGCAAATGGCGGGAAAATATCTATTGCTTTTTCCCAAGACAAACATATTTCTTTATCCGGAAAATTCCATAAAAAATGTATTACAGGATAAATTTAAAAGACTTGAAAATATAAATTTGTCGGTTAAAAATAACAAAACGCTCCTGGTGTCTCTGGCGGAGAGAAAAGCATTATACACATGGTGCGGGGCAATGCCGCCCGACACTACCGACGTTGGACGTCTAGACCCCGGACGTCCAACGTCGGTAGCTACGGTTTCTCCAGAGCAATGTTATTTTATTGATGAAAACGGTTATATTTTTGACCAAGCGCCGTATTTCTCCGGGAATGTCTATTTTAAATTTTATGGATCAGCCGATCTCGGTTCTTATTTTTCCAAACAGAATTTTCAACAGTTGATTTCATTTAAAAACACGCTTGCCGGCTTTGGATTAAAACCGGTGGCGTTATATGCCAAAAGCAACGGAGATGTGGAAGTTTTCCTCTCCGGCGGAACCTTTTCGACTAATGGACCCCAGATAATTTTTAAAATTAACGAAGATTACCAGAATGTAGCGGAGAACCTGGAGACAGCGCTGACTACCGAACCTCTGCAATCGCAATTTAAAAATAAATATGCCTCGCTCCTCTATATTGATTTGCGGTTCGGTAATAAAGTATACTACAAGTTCTCTACTCCTACGGTAGCGGTTAAATGAATAATTTCTGGAAAAAACTGAAGAAGGCCGCCTCGACTCGCGGAGACTCGTCGACGCGAGGCGGGCCTTTTTTCGCGCTGGCGCCTATGTCGGATGTCACCGATATCGCTTTTCGTTCCATGCTGGAAAAATACGGCAAGAATAGGGAGAATAAAGACCGGGTCGTTTTTTGGACAGAATTTGTATCCGCTGATGGCTTGTGTAATAAGCTTGCCAGAAAAAAACTGGCACACATTTTAAAATTTAAGGAAAGCGAAAGGCCGATTGTGGCTCAAGTTTTTGGCTCAAATCCGGAAAATATGAAGAAGGCTTGCCAATATATCGCCAGTCTTGGTTTTGACGGGATAGATATAAATATGGGCTGTCCGGATAAATCAGTGGTGAGCCAGGGAGCCGGGGCAGCTCTGATAAAAACACCGCAACTCGCAAGAAAAATTATAAAGGCGGCTCATGACGGGATAAAGTCCGCCGGTTATGATATTCCGGTATCGATTAAAACAAGAATTGGGTTTTCTAAAGAAGACATAGATAATTGGATTCCGGAACTTTTAAAAGAAGATATTTCCGCCTTAACGATTCACTTGCGCACCGCTAAAGAATTATCGCTTGTTCCGGCAAAATGGGAATATATAAAAAAAGTAAAAGCACTTATAGATAAAAGCGGAAAAGAAATACTGCTTATTGGAAATGGCGATGTTAAAAATTTAAAAGACGCGGAAAGTAAGGCCTTGGAGTATGGTTGCGACGGCGTAATGTTTGGCCGCGCCGTTTTTGGCAATCCGTGGTTCTTTTCTTCTTTGCGCTCGGAACATATCTCAAAAAGCAATCTGTCTAGCGCTACTGCGCCAGCGAACTTCTCGGCTCGTCAGCCTGCGAAAGGCTTTTCTCAATATGTTCCCTCGCTTCAAGAAAAACTTAATGTTTTAGTAGAGCACACGCAGATTTTTGACAAAGAACTTTTGAAACCTAAGCACAAAAACTTTGCCGTTATGAAAAAGCATTTCAAGGCGTATGTGAATGGGTTTGAAGGAGCGAAAGAATTGAGAGCTAAATTGATGGAAACCGAAAATGCCAAGGATGTAGAAAAAATCATAAAGATTTTTTTGAAATAATACTTTTTGCAGGGGTTTTGCGAGCGACGGCGAGCAAACTTCAGGATTTTTTAAGCTTCAAAAAATCTGTACCGGAAAAAAGTTTGTTTTTATTTTTTCCATCTAAAGATCAAGCATTCTAAACAAAACAATTCCGCAAGCCACAGAAACATTTAGTGATTCTTTTTTGCCACGCATTGGAATTTCAGCGATTATGTCGCATTTTTGTAGAATATTTTTCGGTATGCCGCC